>JBDSKP010000163.1:0-5696 GCA_039916925.1 Duganella sp. | reverse complement strand
GCTGGGCAGGCTGGACGCCTTTGAATCGGGATCGGGCATCGGCGTGCTCGGCAAGGTCGAGGGCAAGGCGCTCGCGCTTGGAAGCGCGGCGTTGATGAACCAGAACGGGGTGGACGTGGCGGCGCTGCAAGCGCCCGCCGAAGCCTTGCGCGGCCAGGGCGCCAGCGTGATGTACCTGGCCGTCGATGGCCGGTTGGCCGGCTTGCTGGCGGTGTCCGATCCGATCAAGGCTAGTACCGCCGACGCGCTGGCGACATTGAGGGCGGCCGGCATGCGCATCATCATGGCAACGGGAGACGGCGTCACTACCGCCAATTCAGTGGGGCGCCGCCTGGGCATTGACGAGATCCACGGCGAGGTCAAGCCCGCCGACAAGCTGGCGCTGGTCGAAAGGCTGCAGCGCGAGGGGCGCGTGGTGGCGATGGCCGGTGATGGCATTAATGACGCCCCCGCGCTGGCCAGGGCCGATGTCGGCATCGCGATGGGAACCGGAACCGATGTCGCGATGAACAGTGCGCAGCTGACTCTGGTTAAAGGAGACTTGCGAGGCATCGCGGCAGCGCGGCTTATCTCTGTCGTCACCGTGCGTAATATGAAGCAGAACCTGCTCTTCGCTCTCATCTACAACGCGCTCGGTATCCCGCTGGCGGCTGGCTTGCTGTATCCGCTCACGGGCTGGCTGCTCTCGCCCATGATCGCGGCGCTGGCGATGAGCCTCAGTTCGGCATCGGTCATCGGCAACGCCTTGAGGCTCAAATAGCCCATCATCATCGCCGGTTTCATTCTGCTGTCGAGTTCGTGGCGGGTTCTGTATGACGCCCAGCGCACCATACGCTTGCCGGGTCGGGGCCATACGGGCGAATCCGTCATCCGCAGTACGTCGCCTTCGTGGTGATCATGTTCGATTTCCTGCTGCAGTGGCCGACACTGCTTACCATGCTCATGTTCCCGACAGCGCTATGAACCATGACGAACGCAGCGTGTCAAATCGTTGTTCAGGCCAAGCGCGCCATGGCGCGCGAACTGGCGCCCGCTTTGAACGACGGGCTCTGATTCAGCTTGGAAACCGATACGCAACTGAGTTTGGGCGCGAAGAAGGCTCAATGCCGCAAAGACGCCGACGGTTCATTGGCATTTTGATTTAGATCAAGGTTTTTACCGGTTCGGACTGCGTAGAATGAATCAGCACCCCACCGGGCTTGGAAGTTCGGCCTATATGTTCCATCATCAGGAGAGAAGCAATGAAATCGAAATTTCTTGTTGTCGCAATGGTCGCCATGCTGGGGCTGTCGTTTTCGGCTTTGGCCGGGCAGGATGAAGGGCAGCGCATGATGGTCCAGCGCGCAATGGTTGCCAAGCAAAAGTTGCAGCAGGCCGAAGCGGCCAAGGGAGCACAGCGCAAGGCTTTGATGGGCGAACACATGACCATGATGAAAGAAATGATGGACAAGATGGCCACGATGAAGCCGAAAGCCGGCATGACGATGCAGGAGCACGAGGAGTGGATGAGCGAACATCAGAAGCTCATGGGGCAGATGATGGATCAGATGATGGGTGAGCATCACCTGATGATGGAAATGAAGTAGGTCGTGCCCGCACTTTTTCCGTCGAGCTACTGGAGGCATCATGCGTAAAATCATCATTGGGCTCATGCTGGCGGTATCGGTGTCGCTGGGTGGCTGCGGCTACAACACGCTGCAGTCGAGCGACGAACAGGTCAAGGCCAGTTGGTCCGAGGTCGTGAACCAGTACCAGCGCAGGGCCGATCTGGTGCCCAACCTGGTCAATACGGTCAAGGGCTACGCCGCGCATGAACAGAAGGTGCTCACCGAGGTCACCCAGGCGCGCGCCCAGGCAAGCTCGATGCAGGTGACGCCCGCGGTGCTGGCTGACCCTGCCGCTTTTGCCAAGTTCCAGCAAGCGCAAGGGGCATTGTCCGGCGCGCTGTCGCGCTTGCTGGCAGTGAGCGAGAATTACCCGCAGCTCAAGGCTGATGCGAATTTCCGCGATTTGCAGGCCCAGCTTGAGGGCACGGAAAACCGTATCACGGTCGCGCGCAACCGCTATATCAAGTCGGTGCAGGACTACAACGTGACGGTGCGCTCCTTTCCCAGCAATCTGACGGCCAATGTGTTCGGCTTCGCCATCAAACCCAATTTTACGGTGGAAAACGAGAAAGCCATCGGCACCGCGCCCGCCGTTTCATTTGACGACGCCTCCAAACCTGCACCAGGCAAGTGAGATGGCCATGCCCCGCTTGCTGTGCATGTTAGCGCTCCTTGTCGGGGCGCTGTGCGGCTCTGCAATTGCCCAGGATGCGCGGCCGGTTCCGCCACTGAAGTCGCCGGTCACCGACCTCAGCGCAAGTTTGAGCCCGGATCAGATCAGCCGGCTCGATGCCGATTTGCGCGCTTTCGAGGAACGCAAGGGCAGCCAGATTGCCGTGCTGATCGTGCCGACCACGAAGCCCGAGACGATCGAGCAATATGCCATTCGCGTTGCCGAACAGTGGAAACTCGGACGCAAGAAAGTCGATGACGGTGCCATTCTCCTGGTGGCCAAGGATGACCGGACCGTGCGCATTGAAGTCGGCTATGGCCTGGAGGGTGTGCTCAACGACGCCACCTCCAAGCGCATCATCGACGATATCGTCGTGCCGCGCTTTAGGAATAATGACTTTGACGGGGGCATCGCCGCCGGTGTCGCAGGCATGATGAAGGTCATCGACGGCGAGGCATTGCCCGGGCCAGAGCGCTCGCGCCTGCGCGATGCCGAGGCCGGTCTAAGGCAATTGCTGCCGCTGGCCCTGATCGTCGCCGTTGTGCTCGGCGGAGCCTTGCGTGCCGCTCTGGGACGCGTGCCTGGTGCAGCCGTCACCGGCGGCATTCTCGGCGCGATTGCTTGGCTGCTCGCCGGGACCGCCGCAATCGGTCTGTTCGCCGCCGTGATTGGCTTCCTGTTTACGCTGGTCGGCGGCGGACGGCTCGCGGGCTTGTATTTGGGACAGGGGCGCGGTGGTGGTGGCGGTGGTGGCGGTTGGGGCGGCGGTGGCGGCGGATTTGGCGGCGGTGGCGCTTCCGGGAGATGGTAGGCATGAACTTCGCACGCACCGTAAGGCATTTGCTGACGACGCCGCGCCACGTCAAGCGGCAATTTCCGGACAGTTGCCTGGACGCGATCAAGGCGGCCATCGTGGCATCGGAATTGTCTCATCTTGGAGAGATCCGGTTCGCGATCGAGGCCGCCCTGCATCCTGCGCAGTTATGGCGCGACGGCGCGCCCCGCGAACGCGCGATTGAACTGTTTTCGCAGCTGCGCGTATGGGACACCGAACACAATAGCGGCGTGCTCATTTATGTGCTGTTTGCCGACCGGGCCATCGAAATCGTCGCCGATCGCGGCATTCACGCCCGCGTTGGCGACGCCGTTTGGGAAACCATTGCGAACGCCATGCGCGCCAATTTCGCCGCGGGCCGGTTTGAGGCGGGAGCCCTTGGCGCCGTTGCGGCCGTCTCGCACGAGTTGATTACGTGTTTGCCGGCGGCGGGGGATAACCCGGACGAGCTGCCCAACGACGTTTCTTTGCTGTAAGCGGTGTAGCGCGAAGTATCTCCATTGTCCATGTCGGATTGCGCGATGGCCATTCTGATCGGACTCATCCCGCTGCTGTCGATCGAGGCCTGGAAATTGCTCGCCCGCCTGCGCCGGCCAAGTGCCACAGCCCGGTTGTGAATGGCGAACAAGTGAATGATTCCGTTTGACTACAGGGGTATTTTTTGGGAGAAGCTCGATGAAATGGCGAAACAGCAAGGAACACTATGGTCTGTTGTCGATGTGGCTGCATTGGGGTGTCCTTGCGCTCCTGATCGCGGTCTACGCATGCATGGAATTGCGCGAATTTTTCCCCAAAGGTAGCGTTGAGCGCGAAGCATTGAAAACCTTACACTACATGCTTGGTTTATCGGTTCTGATACTCGTCTGGCCGCGATTGTTGTTGACGCTGTCGGGGCCGACACCAGGCATCGTACCGGCTCCGCCCAACTGGCAGCGGGTCGCGGCCAGGTGGATGAAGGTGGCGTTGTACGCGCTGATGATCTGCATGCCGCTGGCGGGCTGGCTGATCCTCAGTGCGGCTGGAAAGCCCATTCCCTTGTTCGGCCTACAACTGCCCGCGCTGATCGACCAGGGTAAAGACGCTGCGAACGTGCTCAAGGAAATTCATGAGGCTGGCGCGACATTGGGCTATTTTCTGATCGGGTTGCATGCGGCGGCAGCCCTTTTTCACCATTATGTCATGCGCGACAATACGCTAACGAGGATGTGGATCAAGCGATAACGTCAACCTGCCATGCAGGGCGATCCGTCTGCCTGACACGCCTGTCTTCATCAAGGTGGGTTCGAGTCCTCGCCAAGCCCCGCATCATGGAGTTTTGACATACAGCCATACGCACATCCCCGCCTTATAGGAGTGGACGCAATGAAAATGAAATTTCTAGGAGCGACGGGCACGGTCACCGGCTCAAAATACCTGCTCACTTCAGGTGATAGCCAGATCCTCGTCGATTGCGGACTGTTCCAAGGCTACAAGCAGTTGCGCCTTCGCAACTGGGCGCCGCTGCCGGTGCCGGTCAGCGACGTCGATGCTGTGGTCCTCACCCATGCCCATCTCGATCACAGCGGTTATTTGCCTCTGCTGGTGCGCGATGGCTTTCGGGGCAAGATATTTTGCAGCGCCGCCACCTTCGAGTTGTGCAAGATATTGTTGCCCGACAGCGGCCGTCTGCTGGAAGAGGAGGCCATCCATGCCAACCGCCACGGTTATTCCAGGCATGCGCCGGCCTTGCCCTTGTATTCGGAGGCGGATGCGCTGCGCGCGCTGAAGTATTTCGCGCCGGTCGAGTTCGGCAAGGCATTTTCGATCGCCGGCAATCTGACGGGGGAACTGGCGCTGGCGGGGCACATTTTGGGCGCCGCCATCGTGCGCATCGGCGATGGCCGGACGTCGCTGACGTTCTCCGGGGATCTCGGACGCATGCATGACGCCATCATGCCCGAACCGGCGCCGGTTGGCCAAAGCGACTATCTCGTGCTCGAGTCGACCTATGGCGATCGCGTCCATGATCCGGCCGCGCCGGCCATCCTGTTGGGCCAGACCATACGCGAGACGGCCAGCCGTGGCGGCGTAACCTTGATTCCTTCGTTCGCGGTCGGCCGCGCCCAGTCGCTGATGTACGCTATCGACCAACTCAAGCTGCATGGCCAGATTCCCCATGCGCTGCCGGTGTACCTGAATAGCCCGATGGCGGCCGACGTCACCGCCCTGTACCAGAAATATCGGCCCTTGCACCGGCTCGACCGTCAGCAGTGCGATGCGATGTGCCATGCCGCCAAGATTGTCAACAGCGTCGAGGAATCGATTGCCCTCAATCAGCGCCAACGGCCGATGGTGATCATCGCCGCCAGCGGCATGGCGACCGGAGGCCGCGTGCTGCATCATTTGAAGGCGTTCGCTTCCGATTCGCGCAACACGATTTTGTTTGCCGGCTTTCAGGCCGGCGGCACGCGCGGCGCGGCGATGTTGGCTGGCGTCGACGCGATTAAAATCTTTGGGGAATATGTGCCGCTGCGCGCCCATGTCAAACAGATCGATAACCTGTCGGCCCATGCCGATGCCGATGAAATCCTGTATTGGCTGG
>JBDSKP010000162.1:0-2417 GCA_039916925.1 Duganella sp. | reverse complement strand
CGACGGCCAGATCGACGAATACCGCGTGGCGTTCACCCAGCGTTCGTCGCCGGACGTGATCTACGGCGTGGTGTGGCCGCTGTACGGGCAGGAGGACGAGGAAGGCACGCCGCCGGAAGGTCCGCTGCAGGGCGGTCCGGGCGGCGTGGTGCAAAAGCCGGTCACGCCGGTCGATGAGATCGTCGCGCATCTGAACGCTGCCGGCATCACGCAGATCAAGAAGCACGCCGAGCGGTATGTGGCCGAGTTCTGCGACGATTGCGGCGCGCCGTTGTTCGCCGACCCGGTCGGCGAGCTGGCGCACGCCGAAATGCCGGAGGACGCGCCCAGCGGCACCGAGCATTTCCATTAATATAAAAAGCCCTTCGGGGCTTTTTTATTTTGGGGCTGGTTGTGGTGGCGGCGATTGAGGCTGCGGGAGATAAATAACGATGGGCGCCTGCGGCTGTGGCGCGGGCCGCGCCGTCCTCGAACGACCTGTTGGCCGCGAAATACAGCCCGCCGAAACCGATGAACATACCTATCATCGATGCGACCATCCAACGGCAGCCCTCGGCAGACATCTTATGCATTTCAACGCGCAAGACCTCGATATCGGCCTTCGTCGCTAACGTCGGCACGATTGCATCGATATGCGCCTTGAGCGCTGCAACCTCGCTGTCCATCCCATAAGCTTAGACCAAATTGGGCCGACTACCAAACCGAAAACGGGTGTTTAATCAGGCTCGAATTGAGGTAGCGCAGGTCATCCGTGACCTCCTGCGCCACCCACTCCGGCTTGTCGAACACCTGGTCTTCCGAGCCCAGCTCGATCTCCGCCACGACCAGCCCGGCGTTGGCGCCGAGGAACTCGTCGACCTCCCACACATTGCCGGCGAAGTCGATGCGGCGGCGGTATTTTTCGATCAGCGGCTGCTCGCACAAGCCGTCGAGCAGCTCCACCGCGTCGGCCATCGGGATCGGATACTCCCACTCCCCACGCGTGGCGCCAACGTTGCGGCCCTTGATCGTCATCACCGCCCTATCGCCCTCGATGCGCACCCGCACCACGCGCTCCTTGTGCGACGACAGATACCCCTGGCGAAAAAACACCGGTTCGCCAAGGGCCTTCCACGCATCGCCGTGCACCAGGAACTTGCGCTCGATCTCGACGCCCACGATCAGTAGTCGTCCAGCGACAGCAGGATCGGCTGCAGGATCGCCGCGCCCAGCGCCGCGCTGCGCGAACCGTTCCAGCCCACGTGCGGATCGGGCAGATCGGCGTTGTCCTTGAACGGCATCTCCAACGTCAGCGCCAGACAACCGAAGTGGTGCCCGACGTACTTGGACGCCAACGTCAGCATGTCTTCCTTGTACTTGCTGGCCGCGTAGCCGACCTTGTCCTGGAAGTCCGGGCTGGCGTTCTTGTAGCGGTCGATGAAGGCCTGCTGCTTGGCGCGGCGCTCGTCGCTGAAGTTCTCCAGCATCTCGTTACCTGCCACGAAGTTGTACGGCAGCGCCTCGTCGCCGTGGATGTCGAAGAACATGTCGATGCCCGTTTCGTGCATCTTCTGCTTCACGTACAGCACCTCGGGGCTGCGTTCGACCGATGGCGTCATCCACTCGCGATTGAGGTTGGCGCCGGCGGCGTTGGTGCGCAGGTTGCCGCGCACCGAGCCGTCCGGATTCATGTTCGGCACGATGTAGAACACGCAGCGCTGCAGCAGCTTGCGCGCGATCGGGTTCGAATCGTCGAGCAGCGTATCGATCAAACCCTCGATGAACCATTCGGCCATCGACTCGCCCGGATGCTGGCGCGCGATGAACCAGATTTTCTTTTCCGCTTCCGGCTTGCCGATGACGACCAGGTTCATGTCGCGGCCGTCGACGGTGCTGCCCAGATCGAGCACGCGCGCCAGCGGGTTCTCGGCCACCTCGCCCAGCAGGCGCAGATGGCGCTCGAACGAATAGGGCTCGAAGTAGGCGTAGTAGACGCTGTCCAGATCCGGCGTGTGGCGGATCGTCATGACGGCGCCGTCGAAGGTGGTCGGCACGCGGAACCAGTTCTCGCTGTCGTAGCTGGCCACGGCCTGGTAGTCCTCGTAGCCCTTGGCGTAGGTGGCCTGGCCGGCGTTGAGGAAGCGCATCGTGACCTGCTGGCCGCGCGCGCCCTGCAGGCGGAAGTGGAACCACTGGTGGATGTCCGCGTGCGAGTCCTTGCGCAGATTCAGTTCGATGGTGGCGGCGCTGTCGGCGCGCAGCACCTCGATGGCGCCGGAGTCGAAGTTCTGACTGATTTTGATGGTCATGTCGATCCAATATAAGTGAATACCGATGACGCTATTTTACCAGTGCGAGGTGTCCGGCCGCTTGAGTGCCGCACCCACCCCGCAGGGCCAGGCCGGGGTCGTACCCGGCGGGTACGACCCCGGTGTGCC
>JBDSKP010000161.1:0-5393 GCA_039916925.1 Duganella sp. | reverse complement strand
CCTGGTCAAGTTCGACTTTTTGGGCCTGACCACCCTCACCATCCTCGACCGCGCGGTACGCTACATCAAGCAGCTCGACCCGGCCAATGCCGATTTCGACCTGGCCAAATTGCCGCTCAACGACCGGGCGTCGTACGACCTGCTGACCAAGGCCAAGACGGTCGCCATCTTTCAGCTCGAGTCGCGCGGCATGCAGGGCATGCTGAAAGACGCGCGCCCCGACCGCTTCGAGGACATCATCGCGCTCGTCGCGCTGTACCGTCCGGGCCCGATGGACCTGATACCCGACTTTTGCAAACGCAAGCACGGCGAAAAGTTCGACTATCCCGATCCGCGCACCGAGTCGATTCTGTCCGAAACCTACGGCATCATAGTGTATCAGGAGCAGGTGATGCAGATGGCGCAGATCGTCGGCGGCTACTCGCTGGGCGGCGCCGACATGCTGCGCCGCGCGATGGGCAAGAAGAAGGCCGAGGAGATGGCCGAGCACCGCGAGATATTCCGCGCCGGCGCCGCCAAGGACGGCCTGACCGCGCAGAAGGCCGACGAGATCTTCGACTTGATGGAGAAGTTCGCCGGCTACGGCTTCAACAAATCGCACGCCGCCGCCTACGCGCTGCTGTCGTACCACACCGCCTACCTGAAGGCGCACCACCCGGCCGCGTTCATGGCGGCCAACATGTCGCTGGCGATGGACGACACCGAGAAGGTCAAGATCCTGGTCGAGGACGCGATCGACATCTGCGGCCTGACCATCCTGCCGCCGGACATCAACAAGTCCGACTACCGCTTCATGCCGGACGGCCCGCCGCCGTCGGTGACCGGCAAGAAGGTCACGCAGATCCGCTACGGCCTGGGCGCGGTGAAAGGCTCGGGCCAGAGCGCGATCGAGGCGATCATCGCCGCGCGCATTGCCGGCGGCCCGTTCACCAGCCTGTTCGACTTCTGCAAGCGGGTCGACAAGAAGCAGATCAACCGCCGCACCATCGAATCGCTGATCCGCTCGGGCGCCTTCGATTGCCTGGACATCGACCGCGCGATCCTGCTGGCGTCGGTCGGCTTCGCGATGGAGTGCGCCGACCAGGAAGCCAAGGCGGCCAACCAGGTCAGCCTGTTCGGCGGCGACGACAGCGACCTGGTGGCGCCGCCCGAGTATGTCAAATGCGCGCCGTTCACCGACCGCCAGAAGCTGGCCGAGGAAAAGATCGCGCTCGGCTTCTATTTATCGGGCCACATGTTCGACTCGTTCGCGCCCGAGGCGCGCCGCTTCGCCCGCACCAAGCTGGCCGAGCTGGAGCCGTCGCGCGAGCCGCGCATGTTGTGCGGCGTGATCACCGGCATCCGGCCGCAGATGACGCAGCGCGGCAAGATCCTGATCGTCACGTTGGACGACAAGACGGCGGTGGTCGAGGTGACCGTGTATTCCGAGGTGTTCGAGGAGAACAAGCGCATGTTCAAGGACGACGAGTTCCTCGCCGTCGTCGGCAAGGTGTCGGAGGACCGCTTCTCGGGCGGGCTGCGGATCTCGGCCGAGCGGGTGTTCGACATCGTCACCGCGCGCGTCAACTACGGCAAGCAGCTGGCGCTGTCGTTGCCGACCAGCGTAGACGCCAAGAAGATGGCCGAGCTGCTGGCGCCGCACCGGATGGCCGACGGCCTACCGGTGGCGATGCGGGTGGCGCCGCAGGGCGTCAAATGCGTGCTGCAGCTGGGGGAGGGCTGGCGCGTGGCGCCGTCGGACGACCTGCAGCTGGCGTTGAAGCAGGGCCTGGGCGCCAGCGAAGTCGAAATCGAGTATTGAGAGTCCACGTGTTCCACGTAGGGCGGATTAGGCGGAACGCCGTAATCCGCCATCGGTGAGCCGGCGGCGCCTGCATGGTTTGCCGCCGACCTGTCCCGCGCGGCCGCGCCGCGGCGGCTCAAAGCTGCTCGTTCAAGCTGGTGATCGCGTAACCCTTGGCGCCGATCTGCTCGAGCGGGTGGACGATGTGATAGCGCGGCAAATCGTCGCTGTCGTCGTCGACCTCGACCTGCCGGGCCTCCGGCTGCCAGTCGGTATTGGTCGCTTCCTCGGGGATGGGCTTTCCTTCCGGAACGGCCAAATAACTGTGCTTCCCCTGTGCTTCATCTCGGCAATAAATATCCACGCGCATGACATTTCCTCCTTGGGACGAAAAAATCATAGTACCGGATTTTCGTTTGCCGGCGCGCACGCCGACGCAATGATGCCAAAATGACATTCAAAAAAATAAATGTTATTTTAAAATAAAATTCCTGTTGACTTTCATTTATGGCAAGGTTAATTTATATGCACCTCACCTCAGCAAGGGTGTGGACACTCTAATTTCTATTGGATATAAATTTTATGACCTTTGAAAAAACTGTTATCGCGGTGGCTTTGGGCATGACTGCGATGGTCTCGGCGCACGCGCAAGTAGTCCTTGCGGCTGAAACCAATATCGAGAAAAACGCCTACATCGCCACGCGTTCAGGCCATTATTCGCTGGTTATGCAAGGCGACGGCAATGTGGTGACCTACTTTAATGGCGTGAACATGACGAGGCCGGCCGGCTTCTCCACCGGCACCGATAATGGCGACCATCTGCGCATGCAGATGGACGGCAACCTTGCCTTATACAAGAGCAACGGCACCTGGGCATGGAACGCCGGCACGGGCGGCAAACCGTACAACATGGGTTATAAATTGGTGCTGTATGAAACCGGCCGCCTCGCTATTCTGGATGCGAACAACTCCGTGGTGAAGGAGCTGGTCCGGATTGACACGGGCACCCGCGAAGGCGGCGCCGTTAATTATTACCCGTTCCGTAAAACGGCGGCGTTTCCTGGTGGCGGTTGTGTCGACGGCGTGACCCCGCTGATGCAAAACGGCGCGGATGCGGCGGCCTGGGCAAGCGCCGCCGGCGGCACCATCGGATATTGCGGTTCGCCTTATTAATCCGTAATTTCAAATTGCACAATTCGACATGAATTGTGCAATGCGTCCGAGGTTGAATATGTCACGCAAGATTGCAATGATGGGATCCGTCGGCCTGCTTGTCGCGGCCGGTTATTATTGGGGCGGTGACGCGCCTTCAAACGAAAAGTCGGCGACACTCCCTTCGGCTGTCGCCGCCCGCGCGGCCATGCCGACCACGCCGTCCGGTAACGCCGCAAGACCGTCCCTGACGTCGCCCTTCGGTACCGCCTCCTATACCCCGCCGGACCCGGCGGAATTGCTCAAGAAACGTAAAGAAAGACTGGCAAGGGATGGATACGTGCTGCCGGAAAAATACCTCACGATGAATCTCGTCGAGTTGACCAATCTTGGCAAGGGCGGTGACCCGTTGGCGTCGATACAACTTGCCGATCGCTATTGGAGCGAGGCCGATTCGCTGCAATCCGAAGCGGGCGTGGACTTGAGCGAATCGCCACGTGCCATCGCTTTGCGTTATTTCACGATGGCCGCCCGGGGGGGGGCCGGCACGATCCCGGAGACCGTTGCGAAACGGCTGTACGAATCGGGTGGCGATATCACCACCGCAGCGGCCTGGGATATGGTTGCGCAGCGGTTCAGCAGCGCAAACAAGGGGCGAAACTCAGGATCGGACCGGTCGTATTTATCCATGTCCTATGAACAGATGAACGCGGCGAACGCCCGCGCCGCCGAGATTGCCAGCCAGATCGGCATCGCCTGGTGAACCGGTCCTGATCGCCGTCGGTTCGGCGGCGATCAGGCGGCGGCGGGGGCCGCCTCCGCGCGCCAGCCCCGCACGATATCGAACACTTGCCGCGGCTCGATCGCCAACATGCAGGTGCAGCGGGCCGGGTCGGTGCAATGGCCGCAGGCCTGCGCCGTGACCAGGTTGTGCGCGCGCGGGCCCACCGCCGCCCAGCGGGTCGGATCGATCGGCTTGAGCGGCGGAAACAGGCCCACCACCGGGCGGCCCAGTGCGGCGGCCAAATGCAGCGGCCCGGTGCCGCTGGCGATCAGGCCGTCGCAGCCGCCGATGAGGGCGGTGAACGCCTCCAGGTCGAGCCGTCCGCACAGGTTTTCGACGTTGGGCAGCGCCAGCAGCGCCGGCGCCTGCGCGGCCAGCAGTTCGCCCTCGGCCGCGCTGCCGGTGACCAGCACCCGCACGCCGTCGCCGTCCTCGCCGAGCATGCGCGCCAGCGTCGTGTAGTGTTCCAGCGGCCATTCGCGGCCGTTGCCATTGGATTTCGGATGCAGGATCAGTTTGAAGCCCGGCCCGGCCAGCACGGCGTCGGCGGCCGGGTGGCGCGGGATCGTCATGCCGTACAACTTCCACACCTGCTCGAGCGAGGGCATATAGTCGACGCCGAGCGGCAGCAGCAGCTTGAAACTGAGCTGGGCCTCGTGCAGCGGCGTTTTCTTGCTGCTGACATTGGCCAGGCGGTTGCAGCTGAACCAATGATAGAAGCGGCGGCTGCTGCCGATGCGGCGGGCGATGCCGGCGCGGCGCGCGGCGAACGCCAGCTGGCGCCGCGGGAAGGCGAACAGCACGGTGTCGCAGCCGCTGCGCGCCATGGCGCCGGCCAGGTCGCCGCCGAGCTCCTCGAGCGTCAGCACGCGGTCCACGTGGCGGCACTGGGCCACCACGGCGGCCGCGTAGCGGCGGCACAGGAAGACGATTTCGGCCTGCGGATAGAGCTGTTTCAGGTAGCCGGCCAGCGGCAAGGTCAGCACGACGTCGCCGATGTTGTCGGTGCGGGTGATCATGATGCGGCGCGGCGGCGGCGTGTACTGCGTCGCCAGGCACATGCCGATCAGGCTGCTGACCATCATCACGTAGAACACCTTGGTCATCATCAGCCAGAACATCACGTCGGTCAGGCCGAAGGCGATGAACGCCACCACCACCACCAGGCCGGCCAGGGCCAGCGGATGTTGGCCCTGGTCCGGGCGGCGCAGCTGGGCGACGAAGTAGCGCAGCGGCATGATATACAACAACAGCAACAGGCTGGCGTCGAGCACGCCGCCGGTGGCCAGGCAGTGCAGCAGGTCGTTGTGGCTGCTGCTGTATTCGAGTGCCGGCGACTGCTGCAGGCGTCCGGCGGCCGCCAGCGCGTTGAGCACCTCGTGGAAGTTGTCGCGGCCCACGCCCAGCCACGGATGTTCGGTGAACATGATCGCCGACGCCTTCCACAACTCCAGGCGGATGCCGACCGAGGTGGTGGCGTCGCCCAGCGCCAGGTAGCGCTGCACCTCGTCGATGGCGATGGCGATGCGCCCGGCCATGCCGATCGCCGGCACCACGCAGGCCAGCGCCAGCAGCGCCAGCATCAGGCCGCTGACGACCAGCAGGCGGCGGCCGAACAGGTGGCGGCCGTAGTAGACCAGCGGGATCATCGCCAGCGGCAGCGCCAGCCAGCCG
>JBDSKP010000160.1:0-4162 GCA_039916925.1 Duganella sp. | reverse complement strand
AGGGCGTAAGTATAAGTACGTAGAAATCGGCTCGGGGACATCCGGAATCTCCTTGGTTGGACGCGTCCGCTTGCTGCGGGCACGCCGACGATTGTAAACTGGTTAACAGCGTTGCGAGAAGGGGCGGGCGCGGCGTCTGGAAACTTCGACCTCTCGCGGCTTTGCTGGTGTATGATTCCGGCGCACACTTTATGGGAAGAATATGGATTTTATGCAATTCTTTGACATGATTCTTCATGTCGACAAAACATTGGAAGTGATCATTCAGCAATACGGTACCCTGGTTTATGCCGTGCTGTTCGCCATTATTTTCTGCGAGACCGGCCTGGTCGTCCTGTTTTTCTTCCCGGGTGACACCTTGCTGTTCATCGCCGGCGCGCTGTGCGCGGTGGGCGAGATGAATCTGGCGTTGCTGATGTTCCTGCTCATTACGGCGGCCGTCACCGGCAACACGCTCAATTACTGGATCGGCGAGGCCATCGGCCAGAAAGTGTTCACGCACGATTACCGCTGGCTCAACAAGGACGCCCTGCGCCGCACCCACGAGTTCTTCGAGAAGCACGGCGGCAAGACCATCGTGCTGGCGCGCTTCATGCCGGTGGTGCGCACGTTCGCGCCGTTCGTGGCCGGCGTGTCGGACATGACGCACGCGCGCTTCCAGTTGTACAACATCACCGGCGCGGTGCTGTGGGTTTCGCTGCTGACCACCGCCGGCTATTTCTTCGGCAACATTCCACTGGTGCGCGACCACCTGACCGAGATCGTCATGGTCGGCGTCGGCGTGGCCGTGGTGCCGATGCTGCTGGGCGGCGCCTGGAAGCTGGGCCGCCGCGTGATGGGCCGCTAAGCGCCCTCCCGACTTGGACGCCGCGCGGGCCGCTCGGCGTGTCCTCACAGAAATAATTCTCCGTTGCCCGGCCGGCACGTCTCAAGTTTTGCCCAAATGCATCCGTAAACCAGTATGTAATTCTTTTACTTCTGGAAACTCATGCGTACTCTTCTCACCCTGATTGCCTGCTGCTGCGTCGTCATGAGCGCCGGCGCCGCAACCGATCCGCTCATTTCGCCGTCGGCGAAATCCACGGTGGCTGGTGGGGGAGGCGCGCGCGCCGGATTGGTCGGCTCGTCGGCCGGCGCGTCCAGCGCGTCCGGCGCCGCCGCGCCGGCGGCCCGCAAGCCCACCGAAGCCGACGCCGAGGCCGAGCTGTCGGCCAAGATCGCCGCCCGCCTGGCCATCATGCGGGCGAACCAGCAGGCCCGCGCCGAAGCGGCCGCCAAGGCCAAAAAGGCGGCCGCCGTCGCCGCCGCCGCGCCGCCGCCGGCGCCCAAATTCTTCAGCAACACCTGGTCCTACGAGGGCGAAACCGGTCCCGCCAACTGGGGCAAGATCAATCCCGCCTGGGCCAGATGCGGCAGCGGCAACCGCCAGTCGCCGATCGACATCCGCGACGGCATGAAGGTGGAACTCGAGCAGATCTCGTTCGACTACCATCCGTCCACGTTCAATGTCACCGACAACGGCCACACGGTGCAGGTGATGGTCGGCAGCGGCAACTTCCTGACGGTGCAGAACCGCATGTATGAACTGATCCAGTTCCACTTCCACCGGCCGTCGGAGGAGCGCATCAACGGCAAGGGCTACGAGATGGTGGTGCACCTGGTGCACAAGGACGGGGAAGGGCGCATCGCCATGCTGGCGTTGCTGCTCGAGCGCGGTAAATCGCAGCCGGCGATCCAGACCGTGTGGAACAACCTGCCGCTGGAAAAGCTCGAGACGCTGGCGCCGGCGGTGGTGCTCGATCCGATGGAGTTGCTGCCGGCGCGCCGCGACTACTTCACCTTCATGGGGTCGATGACGACGCCGCCCTGCCAGGAGGGCGTGTTATGGCTGGTGATGAAGGAGCCGATCCAGGCCTCGCCGGCCCAGATGGCGCTGTTCAGCCGCCTCTATCCATTGAATTCGCGGCCGATCCAGCCGGGCTCCGGCCGCATCATCAAAGAGTCGAACTGATACGAGTCGAACTGATTCAGTCGACGCAGATGCGGTGCTTGCCGGTCCAGGCGGCGCCGGCGTCGAGCGGCTTCTGGTCCACGCGCGCCGGCTCGATGCAGACGAAGCGCAGATATTCGTCGTCGGCCAGGTCGACCAGCGCGGCCGCGTCGGCCTGCGCCGGATTCCACACCACCCATTCGCTGAATTCGTGCTGGTCCAGCCGCAAGGTGGCGTTGGCCGTGTTCAAGGTCAGCGACGGCGTCGATTGATACAGGCGGTCGTGCTTCTCGGTGAAGTGCAGCGCCGGATGCTCCTGCGTGGCCGTGTTCAGATGGTGGTCGGTGTAGCGCTGGTGCTGCAGGCCGCTGATGCTCGTCGCGCTCAGGTGGCCGACGTCGTAGTAGGTATGCAGCGCCACGCCGAACGGGAACGCCGTCTCGCCGCTGTTACGCACCGTGAACGCGAAATCGAGCGCGTCGCCGTGCAGCGTGAAGCGCAGCGTCAGTTCGAAGACGTGCGGCCACGCCTGCGCGTGTTCGGCTTCCAGGTCGTCCTGATTGAGGCTGAACTCGAGGAAGGACTGGCCGCCGTCGCCGCCGCTGTCGGTCAGGCGCCAGGTGCTGACGCGCGCGAAGCCGTGGCGCAGGCCGGGGCCGCGCACGTTAAACTGCGGGAAGATGACCGGCACGCCGCCGCGTATCGCCTTGCTGCCGTCGAGCGGGGTGCGCGAACTGACGAACAGGCGCTCCTTGCCGTCGCCGGTTTTCCAGGACAGCAGATGGGCGCCGAACGGCGACACCGTCACCTGCGCGCCATCGGCGGCGGTCAGTCGCACCGCAGGCAGGGCGCCGAATTCTGTCATCGTAACTACAGCCATGGTTCTTCCGTAAAATAAATGAGTTGATCGATAGGGTTCACGCCGGGGTTCACGTCAGCCGGTTTTTCGCCAGCGGCGGATTCTTGGCGAAATAGCGCCGTATGCCTTTGACGATGGCGTCGGCCAATTGGTTCTGGTAACCGTCGTCGAGCAGCTTGGCCTCCTCCTCCGGATTGGAGATGAAGGCCGTCTCGATCAGGATCGACGGAATGTCGGGCGCCTTGAGCACCGCGAAGCCGGCCTGCTCGACCGAGCCTTTGTGCAGTCGGTTGATGCCGCCGATCTCGCCCAGCACCGATTTGCCCAGCTTGAGGCTATCGTTGATCTGCGCCGTGGTCGACAGGTCGAACAGCACGCCGGCCAGCTGGCGGTCGTGGTTCTTGACGTTGACGCCGCCGATCGTGTCGGCCTCGTTCTCCTTGTCGGCCAGCCAGCGCGCCGCCGTCGAGCTGGCGCCTTTTTCCGACAGCACGAACACCGACGAGCCGCGCGCGGACGGCTGCACGAAGGCGTCCGCGTGGATCGACACGAACAGGTCGGCCTGCACCTTGCGCGCCTTTTCCACGCGTTTGCCGAGCGGGACGAAGTAATCGCCGTCGCGCGTGAGCATCACGCGCATGTTGGGGTGGTCCTCCAGCTTGGCCTTGAGCCGCTTGGCGATGGCCAGCACGATATCCTTTTCCCTGCTGCCGTTCTTGCCGGAGGCGCCGGGGTCCTCGCCGCCATGGCCGGGATCGAGCGCGATGGTGATCATCCGCACCACGTTGTTTTTCTCCGCCTTCTCGGCGGCCTTGGCCTGCGCCTCGGCGGTCTTGACCTGGTTGCGCAGCTCGGCGCGCGGCTCGGCCTTGATGTCCGGCTTGAGCGCCTCCATCTGCGCCTGCGGCGTCTGCGGGGCGTTGGCGGCGATTTCCGCCTCGCCCGGTTTGAGCGCTGGCATGTCGGCCTTCGGCGCCGCGCCGGCGCCAGCGGTATCCGGCGGCGGCTTGCCGTCGCTCGACCAATTGCCTTTTTCGATCATCGCGGCGATCGGGTCGGCCTCCTTGACGGGGTACAGGTCGAAGATCAGCCGGTCCTTGTAGTTACCCGCCGGCGGCAGCGTGAACACCTGCGGCCGCACTTCCTCCTTCAGGTCGAACACCAGGCGCACCACGTTGGGCCGGTTCTGGCCCACGCGCACCTGCTTGATGTACGGGTCGTTGGACTGGATCTTGGCGACCAGGCTTTTGAGCGTCGGATTGAGCTCCAGCCCTTCGATGTCGACCACCATGCGTTCCGGGTCCTTGACGATG
>JBDSKP010000159.1:0-2505 GCA_039916925.1 Duganella sp. | reverse complement strand
GTTGCACCGACAGCACGGCGCCGGCCAGACCGAGGCCGGCGCTTAGCGCCAGCAAGCCGGCCACCGGCAGCGGCGCCAGCGGAATCAGCTGGAATTCGGACGCGTACAGGCGGGCGAATTCGGCGATCGCGGTGTTGAGCGGGCGCAGCGCCAGCGACACCACGCCCAGCGCCAGGCCGCCGGCGCACAGGCCCAACAGCGCGCCCGTGTAATAGAAGGGGCGGTGGATGAAGCTGTCGGTCGCGCCGATCAGCTTGGACACGAGGATTTCCTCGCGCTGCGTCATCACCTGCAGGCGGATGGTGTTGAAGATGACGGCCACCACCACGGTGCCGAGGGTGACCGCCAGCAACAACAGCCCCAGGTGCAGGATGTTGAGCAGCGCGGCCAGCCGCTTGACCCAGGCCGAATCGACCTGCACCGTGTCGACGCCGGGCAGGGCGCGGATCTGTTCGGCCAAGCGGTCGACGTCGCCGCCGGACTGCGCCAGGCGGAAGGCGTCGAGCTTGAGCACGTAGCTGTCGGGCAGCGGGTTTTCGCCCAGCGTGGTCAGCACGTCGGCCAGGCCGCTTTTTTCCTTCATGCTGTCGAGCGCTTTTTCGCGCGACGTGAAAATGATCTTGGCTTGCTTGTCCGGCAAGGTCTGGCGCAATTGGACGGCCAGCCCCTCGGCCTGCTCGCGCGGCGTGTCCTGCTTGAGGAACACGCTGATTTCCGGATCGACGGACAGTTGCTCGGACATGGGGCGCACGTTGTCGAGCAGGGTGACGCCGGTGAACGGCAGCGCCAGCGCGATCGCCACTACGATGATGTTGAACAGGAAACTGCCCGGCGAGCGGCGCAGATGGCCCAGCGCGGCGGCCAGCGCGTAACGGTGTTGGCGGAACCAGTGCGTCATGCCGCCACCTCCAGCCGACCCTGGTTGAGGTGGATGACGCGCGCGGCCGCGTCGAGCATTTGCTCGTCGTGGCTGGAAATGACGCACGTCACGCCCACCGAGTGGAAGGCCTTGAGCGCGTCGAGCACCTTGTTGGCGCTGGCGCGGTCGAGGTTGGCGGTGGGCTCGTCGGCCAGGATCACCTGCGGCCGGTTGACGATGGCGCGCGCGATCGACACGCGCTGCTGCTCGCCGCCGGACAGGGCCAGCGGATGCGAGGCGGCGCGGTCGGCCAGGCCGACCTTGTCGAGCGCGGCGCGGGCGCGCTGCTCGGCCTGGTGGTGCGAGGCGCCCGTCACCAGCAGCGGCAACATGACGTTGGCGAGGATGGAGCGGTCGTTGAGCAGGCGTTGCTGTTGGAAGATCAGGCCGAGGTTGCGGCGCAGAAATGGCACGGCGGCCGGCTTGATGCGGGCGATGTCCTGGCCGTTGACGATGACGTGGCCGGCGCTGGGGCGTTCGATGGCGGCGATCATCTTCAACAGCGTGGATTTGCCGGCGCCCGAGGGGCCGGCCAGAAACACCAGTTCGCCTTTTTCTACCGTCAGCGAGATGTCGCGCAGCGCCATCGCGTCGGGGGAGTATTGTTTCGAGACGTTCCGGAATTCGATCATGTATGCAATTATTGTGGCGATTAACCGAGCAAAGCCTCGACAAATTCGGCAGCCACGAACGGCTGCAGGTCTTCAATTTTTTCGCCGATGCCGATGAAATACACCGGCACCGGACGCACGCGGGCGATCGCCGCCAGCACGCCGCCCTTGGCGGTGCCGTCCAGTTTGGTGATCACCAGGCCGGTCAGCTTCAGGGCGTCGTCGAAGGCTTTGACCTGCGCCAGCGCATTTTGCCCGGTATTGCCGTCGATAACCAGCAACGTTTCATGCGGTGCGCCCTCCATGCCCTTGCCGATGACGCGCTTGACCTTCTTCAACTCCTCCATCAGGTGCAGCTGGGTCGGCAGGCGGCCGGCGGTGTCGATCATCACCACGTCGAGCCCGCGCGCCTTGCCGGACTGCACCGCGTCGAACGACACGGCCGCCGGGTCGCCGGACGCCTGCGAGATGACGGTGATGTTGTTGCGCTGGCCCCAGACCATCAGTTGCTCGCGGGCGGCGGCGCGGAAAGTGTCGCCGGCGGCCAGCAGCACCGACTGGCCGTTCGACTGCATGTGCTTGGCCAGCTTGCCGATGGTGGTGGTCTTGCCGGCGCCGTTGACGCCGGCGATCATCATCACCATCGGTTGGTGGCGGCCCAGCTCGAACGGGCGCTGCAGCGGCAGCAGCAGGTCGGTCAACAGTTGCTTGAGCGCGGCCTTGACGGCGGCGGCGTCGAGCAGCTTGTCGTCCTTGACCTTTTGCCGCAGCGCGTCGAGCAGGTATTCGGTGGCGTCGACGCCGGCGTCGGACATCAGCAGCGCCGCCTCGAGCTCGTCGTACAGGTCCTCGTCGATCTTGGCGCCGACGAACAGCAGCGACAGGTTGCTCGAGGTTTTGGACAGGCCCGCCTTGAGGCGCTCCATCCAGGATTTTTTCTTTTCGGCTTCCGAACCGGGGCGCTCGGCCGTTTCC
>JBDSKP010000158.1:0-2102 GCA_039916925.1 Duganella sp. | reverse complement strand
GCCTTGTCAGGCCGTTGTCGAGGGTGACGTCGATATGTGCTCCCGCTTCGTATGGCGGCAGCGCGGCGCCGTCGGCGGCGCGTATTTCGACGATGCGAACGTCGCCGCGGTCCTCGATCGAAGTGATGATCGCTTCCATCCCCGTCATGCCTGTTCAGCGATGCGCAGTGCGATGATGCGGCGGACTCGATTGGCGCCGGCGTCGACATGGATATCCACCATCGGAGCATCGGAGAACTGCTGCATGTTGCGGTACTGCGCCTCGATAATGACGCGGTCGTCCTCGAAGGTTTGCTCGGTCTGGCGGTAGACCAGTTCCGCGTTGTCCGGCTGGTCCGGATGGGCGGAACTGGCCATGGTCCAGAAGTAGTACGATGTGGTTTCCGTCTCCGGCGTGATGCCGTGGAAGCCGCGCATGTGAAAACCTCCGCGCAGGGGATCGTCGAGCGGCTCGGCGCCGGCGTCGACGGCGCCCGTGAAGATCTGCAAATGACTGCCTTTGAAGTCGATCTCCTGCCAGCGGTCTATCGCGCCCTTGAACGGCCACGCGGCGGAGTAGGTGGCCGGCGGCTGGGAAGATTTCATCCATCCGTTTTTGATCTCCGCCGGCGACCTTGTGGCGACCGTGCCGCGCGCGGTGGGGGAGCGCTTCGCACAGTTCGCGGCGATCAAGTTGATGGAGCCGCCGATGGAGATACCGCGATTCGATCTGAAGCAGTATTGGCACCGCAAGTTCGCCAAGGACGGCGCCAACGCGTGGCTGCGTTCAGTGATCGTGGAGCTGTTCGCCGACTAACGGGCGTCGCGCGCCGACACCGTCGGAGCGATGGCCGGTGGGGCGAGGGAGGTCAGGGGGGCACGGCTTTGTTCGTTGTTTTCCTGTACCAGTTTGGATAGCAGCTCCATGAACTTCAGCTGCTCCTCGCCGGTCAGAGGCGCCAGCAGGCGGCGGCGCAGCCGCTGCGCGCCCGGGATCATATCGTCCAACAGCTGCTGGCCGGCCAGGGTGATGGTCAGCGCGCGCTGGCGGCGGTTGGTCGGAATCACCTTGCGCTCGAGCAGACCCTTTTCCTCCAGCCGCGCGCACACCGTGGCGCCGGTCGACGTGTCGATGCCGCTGATGGACGACAGCGAGACCTGGTCGATGCCCGGATTGCCGGCCAGGTTGCGCAGCATCGCGTACTGCACCGGCGTCAGTTCGCCGCCCATCTCGTCGTAGAACATCGATACGGATATCTGCTGCGCGCGGCGCAGCAAGTGGCCCGGATGTTCATATAAATTGGTTAGCGTGCTTTCGGTTTCTGGCATGGCGTATTCTCTGCTGGTGCGGCGCAATATAAAAAGAGTTGGGCCTGGGTGTTTACTTCCGCGTTTTCCAGTCTATACTTTACGATATTCAGTACACTGAATGTTAAGCTGAAAACCAATAAGGAGACAAGATGTATCCAAAAAACACTTGGTACGTGGCTTGCACGCCCGACGAGATCGATGGCAAACCGCTGGGCCGCCAGATTTGCGGCGAAAAGATCGTTTTCTATCGCGGCGCCGGCGGCAAAGTGGCGGCGGTCGAGGATTTCTGTCCGCATCGCGGCGCACCGCTGTCGCTCGGCTTCGTGCGCGAGGGGCAGCTGGTCTGCGGCTACCACGGCCTGGAGATGGGCTGCGACGGAAAGGTGGTCAGCATGCCCGGCCAGCGCGTGCGCGGCTTCCCCTGCATCCGCAGCTATCCGGTAGAGGAGCGCTATGGCTTCATCTGGGTCTGGACCGGCGAGAAGGAACTGGCCGATCCGGCGCTGATCCACCATCTGGAATGGGCCGACAATCCGGAATGGGCTTACGGCGGCGGCCTGTATCACATCCACTGTGAATACCGCCTGATGATCGACAACCTGATGGACCTGACGCACGAGACCTATGTGCACGCGTCGAGCATCGGCCAGAAGGAGATCGACGAGGCTCCCGTCACCACCCGCGTCGAGGGCGAGGAAGTCATCACCAGCCGCTACATGGAGAACATCATGGCGCCGCCGTTCTGGCGCGCCGCCCTGCGCGGCAACGGGCTGGCGGCCGACGTGCCGTGCGACCGCTGGCAGATCTGCCGC
>JBDSKP010000157.1:0-2748 GCA_039916925.1 Duganella sp. | reverse complement strand
GCCAGTACAGCTGCATCAACGGCGCCAACTCGCCATACAACCCGGCCAATTGGCCGGCGGCGGCGGGCGCCTATCCGTCGAACTACGCCAGCGGCCTGGGTGGCAATTTCCCGCGCGGGATCTTCCGCTATACCGCCGATCAACTGGCGGCGTTCTCCAAGCTGTACGCCAACCGTGCGACCGACGGCACGCGCGAGGACTTCGGCAATGAGTTCAACCTGAAGGAAAAGAACCGCGCCACGTACGTGCAGGGTAACTTCGAAGGCGAGGGCTGGAGCGGCAACGTCGGCGTGCGCTATGTGCAGACCAAGGAGCGCGCCGTCAGCAACGTCGGCATGCCGGGCGATACGCCGGCCGGGCAGCCGGGCGTGGTCTACACGTCGGCGTTCGGCATCTTCAAGCCGACCACCGTCGAACACACCTACAACGACTATCTGCCGAGCGCCAACCTGCGTCTGGAACTGAGCAAGGACCTGGTGGCCCGCTTCGCGCTGTCGCGCACCATGACGCGTCCGGACTTCTCGTCGCTGGTCGGCACCTTCACCCTGACGCCGCCGGCCGCCAAGGGCGGCGTCGGTTCCGGTTCGGGCGGCAACCCGGATCTGAAGCCGATCACGTCGAACAACTTCGACGCTTCGCTGGAATACTACTTCGCACCGCGCTCGCTGGTGTCGGCCAGTGTCTACTACATGGACCTGACCAATTACATCGGCCAGGGCACGCGCGTGGGGACCTACCGCACCTACACCGAGGCGACCAAGGTCACCGATCCGAATGGTTTCGACGCGCAGTACCTGATCTCGTCGCCGATCAACAGCAAGGGCAAGGTCAAGGGCATCGAGCTGTCGTATCAGCAGCCGCTGTTCGGCTACTTCGGCATCGACGGCAACGCCACCTTCACCAACGCCCGCGACGGCAGCGGCGCCAAGGTGCTTGGCTCGTCGAAGCAGACCTACAACGCCAGCGCGTTCTACGAGGACGAGCGCTTCAACGCCCGCCTGACGTACAGCTATCGTTCGGACTCCTACGTCGGTCTCGATCGCGGCACGGAGTTCAACCAGATCGGCATGGGGTATCTGAACGCGTCGCTGGGCTACAAGTACAACGAGAAGATCGGCTTCTCGCTGGACATGCGCAACCTGAACGATCCCAAGCTGAAGTACTACGCGTTGAATGAAGACCAGCCACGTTCGGTCTACAAGAACGGTCGCCAGTTCTTCCTGACGATGCGCGTCAAGTACTAAACCGATCCGGCCCGGCGCGTTCGAACGCCGGGTCGATACGGATATACTGTGCCGATGCCTCCAACCCCGCAACCGATACCCGAGTGGCGCGACGTCGACGCCCGCGTCTTCCACGAACAGATACTGCCGCTGCACCGTCCCGCGGTGCTGCGCGGCGTGGTGCGCGACTGGCCCGTCGTCGCGCACGCGCTGCGCTCGCCCGAGGCGGTCGGCGGCTATCTCAAGTCCCTCGACAGCGGCGCCGATGTCAACGCCATCATGACGCCGCCCGCCGCGCAGGGGCTGGTGACCTACAGCGACGATGTCAGCGCGTTCAGCTTCGTGCGCAACCGCCTGCCGCTATCGAGCGTCATCGATCAACTGATGCGCTACCTGCCGGCCGGCGTGCGCGCCCCCGCGCTGGCGGCGCAAAGCGCGGTCATCGCCGAATGCCTGCCGGGTTTTTTGGCGGAGAACCGGCTGCCGCTGCTGGGGCCCGAGGTGCAGCCGCGCATCTGGCTGGGTAATCACATCACCGTGCCGGCGCATTTCGACGAGGCGCACAATATCGCGGCCTGCGTCGGCGGGCGGCGGCGCTTCACCTTGTTCCCGCCCGAGCAGGTCGGCAATCTGTATGTCGGCCCGCTCGATTACACGCCGGCCGGCGCGCCGATCAGCATGGCCTCGCGCGCGCAACCGGACTTCGTCAAGTACCCGCGCTTCCGCGATGCGCTGGCGGCGGCGCAGGTGGCCGAGCTGGAGCCGGGCGACGCGATCTACATTCCCGCCATCTGGTGGCATCAGGTCGAATCGATCGGCCATTTGAACATCCTGGTCAATTACTGGTGGGGCGGCTCGCATACCGCCGACGACCGTAGCATGTCGCCGTCGAACGCGCTGATGCACTGCCTGTTGAACATGAAGGACCTGGAGCCGTCGGTGCTGCAGGCCTGGCGGGCGATCTTCGAGCATTTTGTATTCAGTTCCGATCCGCAGCGGTTGCAGCATATTCCCGAACCGCGGCGCGGCGCGCTGGGGGCGATGTCGCCCGAAGAGGTGCGCCGCCTCAAGGACGCGCTGATCGCGCAGCTGCAAAAATAATCACACTGGAGATGGTATGAAATTACACGCCGGCGCCGCCTTGGCCACCGCCGTCATCGTCGCGTTGTTGTCTTCATCCGCCACGGCGGACGAAGTGGTCGGCTATTACCCCGGCTGGAAGTCGGCGGAGTATCCGGTCACCGCCGTCAACGTCGGCGCCGGCAAGTTGACGATGGCGCTGTACGCGTTCATCGACGTATGCTGGGACGGCAAACATGGCAACCCCGAGCCGTCCATCAATGACGAGGCGCCATGCCAGGACGCCGCCGGCGATCCAGCATCGGCCAATGGCGCGCTGGTGTTCCGCGATGCCGTTTCGGACGGCGCCAATCTGCGCGCGCTGGTGGCGCTGAAGAAGCGGCATCCCAAGTTCAAGGTGGTGGTGTCGATCGGGGGCTGGAATTGGTCGAACCGGTTTTCAGAC
>JBDSKP010000156.1:0-2688 GCA_039916925.1 Duganella sp. | reverse complement strand
CCGGCTTGTCCTGGCCGATGCGCCACGCGCGGTCGGTGGCCTGGTTCTCGGCCGCCGGGTTCCACCATGGATCGTAATGGATCACGGTGTCGGCCGCCGTCAGGTTCAGGCCGACGCCGCCCGCTTTCAGGCTGATCAGGAAGATCGGCACCGCGCCCTGCTGGAACGCCGCCACCTGCGCGCCGCGGTCCTTGGTGTCGCCGGTCAGCAGCGCGTACGGGATGTCGCGCGCCTCGAGCTCCTGCTCGATCAGCTCGAGCATGCTGGTGAACTGCGAGAACACCAGGATCTTGCGGTTTTCCTCGAGCAAATCCTCGACCATCTGCATCAGGTCGATCAGCTTGGCCGAGCCGGCCGTCTGCTTCTTCGACGGCAGCGACTTGACCAGCCGCGGATCGCAGCACACCTGACGCAGCTTGAGCAGCGCCTCGAGGATGACGATCTGGCTGCGCGCCACACCTTTGCGGTCGATTTCGTCGCGAACCTTTTGGTCCATGGCCAGCCGCACCGTCTCGTACAGGTCGCGCTGGGCGCCGGTCAGCTCGACCTTGCGCACCATCTCCGTCTTCGGCGGCAACTCCTTGGCCACGTTGTCCTTGGTCCGGCGCAGCAGGAAGGGTTTGATGCGGCGGTTCAGCAGCGCCCGGCGCATCGGATCGTCCTGGCGCTCGATCGGGTGGCGGAACACGCTGTTGAAGCCCTTCTCGTCGCCCAACAGGCCCGGCAGCAGGAAGTGGAACTGCGACCACAGCTCGCCCAGGTGGTTCTCCAGCGGCGTGCCGGACAGGCACAGCCGGTGGCGCGCGCGCAGCAGGCCGGCGCTCTGCGCGGCCTTCGAGCGGGTGTTCTTGATGTAGTGCGATTCGTCCAGGATGACCAGATGGAAATCATGCTCGCGCAGCTTTTCCTCGTCGCGCGGCAACAGCGCGTACGTGGTCAACACCAGGTCGGACTCGGCGATCTGGTCGAACTGCGCCATGCGGTCCTTGCCTTGCAGCAGCAGCACGCGCAGGCTCGGCGCGAAACGGGCCGCCTCCTCCTGCCAGTTGCCCATCAGGCTGGTCGGGGCGATCACCAGCGCCGGCGCCGTCAGGCGGCCCGCCTCTTTTTCGATCAGGATGTGGGCCAGCGTTTGCACCGTCTTGCCCAGGCCCATGTCGTCGGCCAGGATGCCGGCGAAGCCGTATTCGCGCAGGAATTGCATCCACGACAGGCCGTCGGTCTGGTAATCGCGCAAGGTGGCCCGCAGGCCGGCCGGCGTGGCGACTTTTTTCACCTCGCCGAACTGGTTCAGGCGCGCGCCCATTTCACGCAGCTGGTCGCCGCCGTTCCAGTTCAGTTCGACATTGCGGGCCAGTTCGTCCAGGCGCGCCGCGTCCAGGGTGGCCATGCGCAGCGAGGTCTTGATCTTGTCGCTGAAATACAGCTCGCCCAGGGTCGCCAGGATAGGCTTGACGCGCGCCCACGGCAGCGCCACGCGCGCGCCGTCGGCCAACGTGGCCAGCATCTGGTCCTCGTCGCCGTGGCTGGCGATGGTTTTCGGATTGAAATCGTTGGGCGCGTTGCGTATCAATTGCACCAGCACCGGCAGCAGCGGCACGCGCTCCTGGTTGACCATGATGCCCAGCTCCAGCTCGAACCAGGCGCGGCCGCCGTCGGCCGGATCTTCCGTCACGTCGGCATACCAGTCGCCGACCTCGGTGACGTCGTAGCGGTATTTGGTGGTCTTTTCGACTTTCCAGCCGGCCTCCCGCAGCGCGGCGATGCCGTCGCGGGCGAAGCGTATCCACTCGGCTTGGCTGGGCAGCAGCAAGCCGCCTTTGACGCTGCTCAGCGGCAACGCGGTGGGCGCCTGGAAATGGCGCTCGTTCAGCAACACCAGCGCCTGCTCCTCGGCGCCGGCGTCGCGCTGGATGATTTCCGTCACTTCGCCCTTCTGGCGCACCACGCGCTGCGACGGATCGAACGAGACGCGCTCGCCGTCATAGTCGAACGACAACACGGCGAAATCGTGCCAGCGCTGCAGCGAGCCGTCGGCCAGCATCGCCGCGTCCAGCGTCAGGACCGGGCGCGGCTTGACGTCGTCGCGCACCCGCTGCGGCAGCGGCTGCGGCAGCGGCATCAGCTGTTGCAGGCCGTGCGCCAGCAGCAACTGCGACACGCGCATCTTGTCGTTGGCCGTCAGCAGCGGAGCCTGCGCCACCAGCGCCTGCAGGTCGGCCAGCGGAATCGAGGCGCCGCCCTGGTTCAGCTGCAGCACGCCGCACGACAGGTTGTCGATGTACCAAGGTGGATCGGTCGGCAGCATGTAGTCGACCTGGTCGGCGCCGACGTGCTTGGCGTTCGGCGGCGCCTGCACCTGCCAGCCCAGCCTCAGGCCCTTGCCTTCTTCGCGCCAGGCCAGGTTGGCTTCGCGTATCACGCCGCCCTTGAGCGGGTAGACCAGGCCGTTGCCGACATCGGCCCAGGAGTTTGCCCAAAGCAATTTATCCTGTTCGGCCAGCATCGCCGCGTCCAAGGTCAGCACCGGACGCGGCTTGACGTCGTCGCGCACCCGCTGCGGCAACGGCTGCGGCAGCGGCATCAGCTGTTGCAGGCCGTGCGCCAGCAGCAGCTGCGACACGCGCATCTTGTCGTTGGCGGTCAGCAGCGGGGCTTGCGCCACCAGCGCCTGCAGGTCGGCCAGCG
>JBDSKP010000155.1:0-5695 GCA_039916925.1 Duganella sp. | reverse complement strand
GGGGATGATCGGCATTTCCAGCGCTTCCCGGATCAATGACATGGCCGATCTGATGTATACGAACGATTTGCTGGGGGTGTCCTACATCAAGGAAGCGAACATCAACCTGATCTACGTCGGCCGCGCGCGCGCGAACGCTTTGCTAGCGACCACCGTGGAGGAGCGCCAGAAGCAGCTGGCGATCGTCAACAAGAGCATGGCCGCGGTCAAGGACTACGTGGAGAAGTCCAAGCCGCTGTACTTCCGCCCGCGCGCCCAGGAAATCCTGGCTTCCTACGCCAAGACCTGGGATGACTACGAGCGTGAAGTCCAGCGCGCGGAGACGCTGATCGCCGGCGAGAAGCTGCAGGAACGCAGCGAGCCGCTCGGCAAGTCGCTGGCCCTCGTGGCCGGCCAGGCCCGGATACTGGACGACCAGCTGACCGAACTGACCAAGATCAAGGAGGCCAGCGGCAAGGAATCGTCGGAGGCCACCACCGCGCTGTACCATAGCAGCCGCACGCTGATGCTGGGCGCCATCGGGATCGGCCTGCTGCTCGGCGTCGCGCTGGGCTTCCTGATCAGCCGCAGCGTCACGGGTCCGCTCAGCCAGGCGGTCGACGCGGCCAACCGGTTGTCCGAGGGCGACCTGTCGATCAAGCTCGAGTCGAGCGCCCGCGACGAGACCGGCCAGCTGCTGCAGGCGATGCGCACGATGATCGACAAGTTGTCGCAGGTGGTGACCGACGTCAACGGTGGTGCCCAGGCGCTGGCCAGCGCGTCGGAACAGGTGAGCGCCACCGCGCAGTCGCTGTCGCAGGCTTCCAGCGAACAGGCCGCCGGGGTGGAGGAAACCAGCGCCTCGATCGAACAGATGACGTCGTCGATCGCCCAGAATACCGAGAACGCCAAGGTCACCGACGGCATGGCCAGCAAGGCGGCGCGCGAGGCGACCGAGGGCGGCGAGGCGGTGCGCTCGACCGTGGCGGCCATGCAGCAGATCGCCAGGAAGATCGGCATCATCGACGATATCGCCTACCAGACCAATCTGCTGGCGCTGAACGCGGCGATCGAGGCCGCGCGCGCCGGCGAACACGGCAAGGGTTTCGCCGTGGTGGCGGCGGAAGTGCGCAAGCTGGCCGAGCGCAGCCAGGTGGCGGCGCAGGAGATAGGCGAAGTGGCCACCAATAGCGTGCAACTGGCCGAAAAGGCCGGCAAGCTGCTCGACGAGATGGTGCCCAATATCCGCAAGACGTCCGAGCTGGTGCAGGAAATAACGGCCGCGTCGGAAGAGCAATCGTCCGGCGTCGGGCAGATCAACTCGGCGGTCGGGCAGCTGAACCAGACCACCCAGCAGAATGCGGCGAGCTCCGAGCAACTGGCGGCGACCGCCGAGGAAATGAGCAGCCAGGCCGAACAGCTGCAGCAGACCATGTCGTTCTTCCGCTTCGGCGGCACGGGCGCGCCGCGCGCGGCCCAGTTGGCCGCGGTGCCGCGCAAGCCGGCCGCGGCGTTCCAGCCGGGCAGGAAAAACGGCGTGGTCAGGACTGGCGGCAGCCTGGCGCTGGCGGCCGAGGCCCGTCTGGACGAATCGCAGTTCAGCCGGTTTTGAGGAGAACCACGATGAACCCACATACCGAGACCGGCGCCGGCCGCGCCACGGCGGCCGACGGGACCCAATACCTGACCTTTATGCTCGGTGATGAAGTGTTCGCCATCGGCATCCTGGCCATCAAGGAAATCATCGAATACGGCGATGTGACGACCGTGCCGATGATGCCCACCTGCATACGCGGCGTGATCAATCTGCGCGGCGCGGTGGTGCCGGTGATGGACTTGTCGGCGCGCTTCGGCAAGCGGTCAAGCGAGGTCAGCAAACGCACCTGCATCGTCATCGTCGAGATCGATGCAGAGGGCGACCGCCGCGACATCGGGGTCATCGTCGATGCCGTCAACGCCGTGCTGGAGATCGCCGCCTCGGAGATCGAACCGCCGCCCGGCTTCGGCGCCAGGATAGGCGCGGATTTCATTGCCGGCATGGGCAAGGTGAACGGCAAGTTCGTGATCCTGCTGCGGGTCGACAAGGTACTCTCGACGGACGACATGGCGACGCTGGCGCAGGCCGCCGTGGAAACCGAGGCCGACGACGCGGCCGTTGCCGCCTGAAGTCCCGCCATGCACAGCCGGTTCCAGCGTTTCATCCATGCGGATCAGGGCAGGGGGGAAGTCGGCCCCCGGCCGATACCATGATCGGGGTTTGCGCCCATCATGGTATCGGGATCGCGTAAGCTTACTGCGGCCTGGAAGCGAACAGTCCAAATTCAGCGAGATCGGTGAAGGTGGTGTCGCCGTTGTTGGCCGTGATGTTAAGCCGGTAATAGCGATAGGCGGCCGGACTGGCGACCGGATAGCCTTTCAGCTCGAGGCGCCGGGTGAACGCCTGGTCGCTTTGCGTGTCCAGCGTGGTCCAGGCGACGCCGTCGTTCGATCCCTGGAACTGCCAATCCTTGGGGTCGCGCGGGACCTGGTCGCCGGAGCTGATGACCGTATAGCGCCGCACCGTCTCGGTGTGGCCGAGGTCATACCTCAGCCAGCCCGTCACGCCCGTGTGGAACCATTGCGTCGCCGAGTTCCGGTCGAAGGCGCGGCTGGCGTTGCCCGGATTGTTCGCGCTGTCGGTGGCGGTGCCGCCGGTGGCCACGTTGACCATCGGCGCGACCGGTGTGGCGCTGTCTTCGGGGGAACTGACGCTGGTGCCGGCGGAGTTGGCCGCCGTGACGGTGTAGTAGTAGGTGGTGCCGTTGGCCACCGATTTATCCGTGTAGCTGCCGCCCGTGACGTCCATCGCGATGGTGGAGTAGGGGCCGCCGCTGGAGGTGGAGCGCCTGACCGTGTAGCTGGTGGCGCCGAAGGACTGCTGCCAGCGCAGCGGGACGGCGCCATCGCCCGGCGCGGCCAGCAGCGCGACCGGCGCGGCGGGGATGACGCTAGGCGCGCCGCCGTCACCGCCGGTGATCTGGACGTTGCTGAAGGTGGAGTGATTCAGCGTGCCGTTGGCGACCGAGGACACCACCAGCCCGACATAGATCGTGTCGGGAAGCGGGCCGTTGAGCCGGCCGACGTCCGTGGCGGCCCAGTTGGTGCCGTCGGGTGAAATGTAGCCGGTGATGACGTTGCCGACGCGCTCGAGCTTGACCCAGTACGAAGGCGTCGTGCTCGCGATGGCCAAGGCCTTGTTGCCGTAGTTGTTGCCGCCGTAGACGGAGAGATTCTGGATATTCTGCTCGGCCTGGATCCTGTTGGTGATGCCCATCCAGGCACGCGGAGCGCCTTGATCGAGGCTGGTGCGCATCATCACGCCGGCCTTCGCGGACAGGTTGGTGTTCTGGACCGATTCGACTTTGGCGATGATGGCGCCGTCGCCGGTGATGGCCTTGTAGGAGAAGTGGCAGCTGTCGTTGCCGCCCCAGATCTCGGATCCCGCCCCCAGTACGGTCCATTTGCCGTCGGCGTAGGTGGCCGAGCCGGCCGGCGTGGCGCCGCCGATATCGATATTGCTCAATCCCGAGGCGATCGAGGTGGTAGAGGGAATGGACAGCTCCGGCGCGGGCGCGGGCGTCGCCGTCGAGGAGTCGGACTCCGTCAGGAACATGAAGCTGCCGCTGTCGACCGGCATCCAGCCGCGTCGTTGAGCGATAAAGGGCGCCTGCATGCCCTTGCGCAGGGCATAGGCGCCATAAATCTGATTGAGCGTGATGTTGCCGCCACCCCATCCGCGATTGGTATGGTCGCCGGTGTAGTAGGCATCGGTCGTGCCGAACGGGAGGAAAGGCGTGGGCGCGAGCTCGTTCACCCTGGCGAAATATTCGCCCGCCGCCAGCAGGCGGTCGTCAAAATCGGAATAGACGTCGATGCCTTGTTTCCAGAGCGCCTCGGCCAGCATGGACAGCGACTTGAGCTGCCCGTGGGCGTGCCCCTGGTCGCGCAGGGAGTCGCCCAGCATGCCGATGTCGTTGGAGCTGCGCAATCCGATGTGGGCCAGGGTGCGGGTCTGGTAGACGACCTTGTCCAGCGCCTCCGCATCGTCGTTGAAGATGGCCAGCAGCCCGAGCGAGACGAGTGCCAGCGCGCCCTTGTTGGCGGCGCCGAACATGTGTTCGCCATAGGGGTTCGACGCGGGCATCAGCACGTCTTTGAAATATTTCTTCACCGTGGTCGTGTCGTCTTCCGTCCAACCCGGCCATGTGCCGCGCAGAATGTCCGCGCCGCCGACGAACATGTAGGCGTAGTCGCCCAGGTCGAGCATCGATTCCCGACCCGAGAACTCGACCTGGGTGGTGGCCCACGCTATCAGGATCGCGCGCGCCTTCTTCGCGTATTCCTCATTGCCGGTGAAATACCACATCCGCGACAGATTCCAGATCGCCGCCATGTCGCTGCGCCACGCCGCGAGATTCACATCGGGGGCGCGGCTCACTGTCGCGCGGGGGCCCGCCATGCCGTAGGTGAGCTTGGACCTGCCATCGTTCGCCAATAGGTCGTAGCCGGACTTCCATGGCTGCCTGCCTTGGTCGACGTAGGTCTTGAGCGTACTCAGATCCGAGATGGTGAGCGGTGTGCCAGGGTGCGTGAAGGTACGGGTTTCCACGGCGTCGCCATAAGCCGGGAGCACGGCCGAGCCCAACAAGAACAGCGCGGCGGCCAATTTGGTTTTTCGGTGATGTGCCAGGACATTTCGTATTTTCATAGATCACTCTCTGGAATTCCCTTTGCGGCGCGGCCGGTCGGGGTGAGGCAGTGGATAAAACGGGAATCCAGTCTAGGTGAAATAGTTTCTGTACGTCAACAATTTTCAATTTGGCTGCGAAAAATGATAAGTGGCTTTGAGTGTTTTGTATGGTTCGGCGGCGCGGGTCTCCCTGACGCGTTGTCGCTGCGGTACCGATACCGATGTTCCGCGGCGTGCACCTGCCGGCCATCCTGCCGCACAGCCCCGAGGTGTACGGCTGGCTGCGCCCGCTGCACGGCGCGCTGGCGTACCTGCTGTTCCTGACCATCCTCGGCCACCTCGGCGCGGCGCTGTATCACGCCTGGGTGCGGCGCGACGAGGTGTTCGGCCAGATGGTCGGGGGAGAGTAGAAATAGGCCGCCCCGGCGGCCTTCACCTTATTTCTTCATCGCGTCCTTGCCCATGTCGTCCTTTTTCATGTCGTCTTTCTTCATCTCGTCTTTCTTCATCCCGTCCTTGGCCGTGGCGTCCTTCTTCATGCCGTCCTTGGCCATTTTGTCATGATGCATCGGTTTTTTCATCGCGTCCTTCTTCATGCCGTCCTTCGCCATGGCGTCCTTGGACATGTCGTCCTTCTTCATCGCGTCCTGGGCGTGGACGGCGCCGGACATCATCAGGCATGCGGCGAGCAGGGTAGTGGTCAGTTTGTTCATGGTGATTCCTCAGTAGGGTTTAACAACGGATAACAACGTGGATACCGGTCAGCTGCCGCCGAACCAGTTATACCCCTGGTCTTCCCAATAGCCGCCAGGGTGGGTATTCGTGACAAAAATGGCTTGCACGTGCTTGGGATTCTTGTAGCCCAGTTTGGTCGGCATGCGCAGCTTCAACGGGTAGCCGTTTCTCGGCAGCAGCACCTTCCCGTCATAGGTGAGCGACAGGTTCGTCTGCGGGTGCAGCGCGGTGGCCATGTCGATGCTGGTGTGA
>JBDSKP010000154.1:0-3708 GCA_039916925.1 Duganella sp. | reverse complement strand
GCGTTCAAAAAGGCCCTGGCGCCGCGCCTGGGGCTCTCCTACGATATCCACGGGGACCGCGCGTCGGTGTTGTTTGCAGGTTGGGGCCGGGCGTACGACCGCACCATCGCCAACCATGCGTTGGACGAGGCGCAGAAGAACGCGCAGGCGGGCGGCGAAATCTGGATGATCAAAAACGATCACAAAATGGCCTACACCGATATGTGGAGCTTCGGTCTGCGCCAGGCGCTGGGCATGTGGAACGGCGAGGCTGGCTACACCAGTTCGCGCGCGCGCAATCAGTTCAACTGGTTCGGCGGCAATCGCGATGTCAACGGCGGCTGGGGCGGCGCAAGCCCGATCGATCCGATGTTCAACTCCGTGCCCGGGTACGGAACGCTGGTGCTGGGCGATTTCGTCTCGCAGGCCAAGACCGAGTCGGTGTATCTGAAAATGGATAAGCCATACAGCAAGGCTTCCACCTGGAGCCTGGGAGCGACCTACACCTACAGCAAGGGCGAGACCACCAACAAGGAATGGACCAATGAGATCTTCAACTGGACCTACGGGCGCTATGCCTCCGCATGGAATCCGTCGACCGATGTCGAGCGTCACCGGCTGGTGGTGGCCGGCGTCTCCGACGGCTGGCTGCCGTGGGGGCTGATGTTGTCCGGGAAGGTGACGCTGGGTTCCGGCCTGCCTTACCGTATCACCGATTGCTCGACCGGCTTCAATCAATGCGTGTCGGCCAAGGGCGACGGCGACTCCTTCCGCCAGGTGGATCTGGGCCTGTCGAAGGAGGTCGCGTTCCGCTTCGGCCGGGTATCGCTGCGCGCGGACGTGCTCAATGTATTCAACAGCATTAACTACGGCGGCTATGACGGCTGGGGCGGTGGTCCGGGCAATCCGCAGAACAGGCTTGGCGGCGACAACAAGAACCTCGGCGTGCCGAACTCGATGGGCGGCCAGATGCGCACGTTGAAGTTCAGCGCGCGCTACGCGTTCTGAGGAGGCCCGGCTTCATGTCCGTATTCTTCAAGCCTCGCGCCTTGCATGTCTTCGCCAGCCTGGCGTTTGCCGTTTCGGCGGCATTCGCCGGCGCGGGCGCTGCGCAAGCGCGCGATGCGGCGCTGCCGCCGATGTTCGACGACCTGCAGCGCCGTACGTTCGATTTTTTCTGGGATACCGCGAACCCGTCCAACGGCCTGGTGCCTGACCGTTATCCGACGCCATCGTTTTCCAGCGTGGCGGCGGTCGGCTTCGGCCTGACCGCCTATCCGATCGGCGTCGAGCGCGGCTACATCACGCGCCAGCAGGCGCGCGACCGCGTGTTGGCCACCTTGCGCTTCTTCCGTAACGCGCCGCAGGGCGACGCCCAAGGCACCTCCACCAGCGGCCACAAGGGCTTCTTCTATCACTTCCTCGATATGAAGACCGGCCTGCGATACGACAAGGTCGAGCTGTCGACCGTCGACACTGCGCTGTTCCTTGCCGGCGCCTTGTTCTGCCAATCCTATTTCGACGGCGACGACTCGGCCGAGAAGGAGATCCGCAAGCTGGCCGTCGAAATCTACGAGCGCGTCGACTGGACCTGGGCGCAGGCGCGCAAGCCTTCGATAGCGCTTGGCTGGCATCCGGAGTCCGGTTTCATCGGCTACGACTGGAAGGGGTACAACGAGGCGATGCTGGTCTACGTGCTGGCGCTCGGATCGCCCACGCACCCGGTGCAGGTGGACGCCTGGAAGGCCTGGACCAGTACCTACGCCAACAGCCTGGAAGGCAAGGGGGGCAAGGAGCATCTCGCCTATCCGTCGCTGTTCATCCACCAGTACAGCCACGTGTGGATCGATTTTCGCGGTATTCGCGACGAGTACATGCGCGAACGCGGATACGACTACTTCGAGAACAGCCGCCGCGCCACGTATGCGCAGCAGGCCTATGCGATCGCCAACCCGCTGCGGTGCAAAGGGTATGGCACCAACGTCTGGGGCATCACCGCCAGTGACGGGCCGGTGGACAAGACACTCGACTATGGCGGCATCGAGCTGCCGTTCCGCACCTATACGGCGCGCGGGATCGGCGGCTTGAAGCACTACGACGATTGCACCCTGGCGCCGACGGCCGCCGCATCGTCGCTGCCGTTCGCGCCGGAGATCGTTGTTCCGACGGTGCTGGAGATGAAGAAGCGCTACGGCGATTGGATCTATGGCCGCTACGGCTTCCTGGACGCCTTCAATCCAAGCTTTGACTACGACATTCCCGTCTCGCACGGACGTACGATCAAGGGCAAGGGCTGGGTTGACAACGACTATCTCGGCATCGACCAGGGGCCGATCATCGCCATGACGGAAAACTACCGCAGTGACCTGGTGTGGCGTGTGATGCGCAACCATCCGGTGATCCGTCTCGGCCTGGAGCGGGCCGGCTTCACCGGCGGCTGGTTGCGTCAACCGGAAGCGGTCAAACCGGCGGCCGAGATGGCACCCGCCCAATGATGCCAGGCCTTGCGCGCTCGGTGACGCTGATGCTCGTCTGCCTGCTGGTATCCTGCGCGCCCCGCAAGGAGGGTGTGGTGCTCAAGTTCTGGGCCATGGGACGCGAGGGCGAAGTCGTCACCGCGCTGATGCCTGAGTTCGAACGCACCCACCCCGGCGTGCGTGTGGAAGTCCAGCAGTTGCCGTGGACGGCCGCGCACGAAAAGCTGTTGACCGCGTTCGCCGGCGACGTCATGCCCGACATTTTCCAACTTGGGAATACGTGGGTGCCGGAGTTCGCGGCGCTGGGCGCGCTGCTGCCGCTGGACGCGCAGGTCGCCACCTCGCAACTGGTGAAAGCGGCCGACTATTTTCCCGGCATTTGGGACACCAATATCGTCGACGGAAAATTGTGCGGCGCGCCCTGGTACGTCGATACCCGTGTGCTGTTTTACCGCCGTGACATGCTGGCGCGCGCCGGCTACGCCAAACCGCCGCAAACCTGGGCCGAGTGGATGAAGGCGATGAACGCCATCAAACGACTGGTGGGGCCGGACAATTACGCGATCCTGCTGCCGAGCGACGAATTCGAGCCGCTGCTGGCATTGGCGTTGCAGAACGATGAGCCGCTGCTGCGTGAGGGTGGCCGCTATGGCAATTTCCGCAGCCCCGGCTTCCGCCGCAGCCTTCAGCTGTATGCCGACATGTTTGCGCGGAAGCTGGCGCCGATGAACCGCATCACCAACGTCTATCACGAGTTCGGCATGGGCTACGTCTCGTTCTACATTTCCGGACCGTGGAATATGGGCGAGTTCAAACGCCGGCTGCCGGCCGATCAGCAGGATCACTGGATGACGGCGATCTTGCCCGGGCCTTCGGGGCCGGCCGCGTCGATCGCCGGCGGTTCCAGCCTGGTGCTGTCGGCGGCGTCCAAACACCCGCGCGAGGCGTGGCAGTTGATCGAATACCTGTCCCGCACCGACACGGCGGCGCGCTTCCACGAACTGACCGGGGATCTGCCGCCGCGCCGCGGCAACTGGAACGCGCCGCGCATTGCCAACGATGTCTATGCCGACGCCTTCCGTCAGCAGCTTGAACGCGTACGGCCGGCGCCCAAGGTGCCCGAGTGGGAACGCATCGCCACCGAAATGCGGCTGGTCGCCGAGCGCGTGACGCATGGCGAGCTGACGGTCGACCAGGCGGCGGTGGAGCTGGATGCGAAGGCCGACCATATTCTGGAAAAGCGCCGCTGGAT
>JBDSKP010000153.1:0-3759 GCA_039916925.1 Duganella sp. | reverse complement strand
GGGTCGACTCGGACATGGTACGCAGGTCGTTGCCCAGGATGAGGGGCGAAGCCATCATGGCCCAGATCGACAGATGGGCGCGGTCTTCATCCTCGCTCATGCCGTTGCCCACTTCGAGCATGTCCATATCGTTCCAGTGGCCGGGACCGGCGAACTTGCGCAGGTTTGCGTCAGCGTGCTTGTCGAGGATGCGCAGCACGCCCAGGCCGGTCGAGAAGCCGGGACTGAACTGGCAGTCGAAGCAGTTATAGATATCGGGGGTGGTGCGCCACGAATGGCCGACCGGGCCGGCCCATTCCCACGGCTTGCTCATGCCCCATTCGCAGATGCTGAACACCATCGGGCGGCCCGCCTTGGCGATCGCGTCGCGCATCGTGGTGTAGGCCGCTTCGGCGTTCAAGCCCGGGGTGTCGCACCAGTCGTACTTGACGTAATCGATGCCCCATTTCGCATAGCTCCGCGCATCCTGATACTCGTGGCCGCGGCTGCCGGGACGGCCGCCGCAGGTGGTCGCGCCGGCGTCCGAGTAGATGCCCAGCTTGAGTCCCTTGCCATGCACATAGTCCGCCAGCGCCTTCATGCCCGATGGGAAGCGCGTCGGGTCGGGCTGGATGTTGCCGTCGGCGTCGCGCTGCCCTTGCCAGCAATCGTCAATGTTCACGTACTGGTAGCCGGCCTCCTTCATGCCGGACTTGACCATGGCATCGGCGGTTTCGTGGATCAGGCGCTCGTCGATTTCGCAGGCAAATTTGTTCCAGCTGTTCCAGCCCATTTGCGGGGTGGCGGCCAGACCTTCAAACTTTTGAGCCCAGCAATTGCCCGCCGAGCCAACGAATAGGGTCAAAGTGGCGGCGGCCGCCATCATTGCCTTGCTCGGGAACAGCGGCTTGTGTGTTACGTGCTTTGTTTTCATTTCTAGATCACTCGCAAAAAAGTGGAGCGACAAAAAACCGAAGGGCATGATCGTCTCTCCATTTGTATTTTTATAGTAGGAATATATCGGCGCACCTACCAACTGGTTCACATGGATGAAATACAGTTCAGTGCGTGCGTTTTCTCGACGACGTAGTCGACCGACAGCCCGAGCATAGATAGAGGGGCCAGGAGAATCTACCGATACAAGCGAAACCTCTATAAAACTGTAGAAATTGCGATCGATACTGTCAGGAGTGGAAGAGGGTCAGGACGGCGAGTCCGCCGCTGACTCCGCCGGGAAATGCTCGGCGGGCGTTGATGGTTGCGCCGAACTCGATCGAAACACTTTCGGGGTGCAGCCATATTCTTCCTTGAACAACTTATTGAAGTAGGAAACATTGGCATACCCAACGGAATACGCAATCTCCAGGATCGCGGCGCCGCTGTTTTCGGACAGTAAGCGGGCCGCTTCCGTCAGCCGCAATTTATTCAGGTAGCCGGTGAAAGTCATGCCCAGTTCTGATTTCAATAGATCATTGATCTTGGTTCGGTTGATCCCGGTCGCGGTAACAACCGACTCCAAGGCCAGTTCGGTATCGGTGTAATTGGTGGCGATATATTTCAGAAGCGCCGCCTTTTCCTTATCCTTATACGGTTCCAGGGTTAATTGACGGTAGGCAGCCAGGGGAACATCTTTTCTCAGGCTAGCCGCCACGCTGGCAACCAGTGCGCGCGAATGGGCCCGGAAAAACCAGACGCCAAATACGGCCCAGCTGGCCAACAGCGCCACGGCCAGCCATGCGAAAGAATGATAGTCCCGACCATGCAGCATGACTTCGCTGATTTCCACTTGGGAATCGACGTCCAGCGGACTATTCAAATTGGCGCCGAAGGAGATCTTTGCCACCTTGTCGAGGGCATAACCCTGGCTCGACAGGTCCAGCTTCATCTTTTTGAGCCACCAGTCGGGCAGGGCGAGCCGCGTCAGGTCCAGGGAAATCGGCACGCCGTTCTTATCGCAGGAGAAATAGGTGGCCGGAACTCGGTAGGTTTGGAAGTCGCCCTTCTTCGAGATCTTCTCGTCGAAGGTGGTAAGGGTAAATACCATCGCATTCGAGGGAGTGCATTTGGCCAGGAAGGTGATGCTGGTGTACTTCGACCAGTCCGCCAGTACTTGCTGTCCTTTCGCGTCGATGAGCATCAGGTCGGCAATAGCGAACGGGAATGCCACCGCTTTCGTCAGTTTCATGTCGAAACGCAGTTTGTCCGGCTGGTCATCGTGGATGCGGACGATCGAGGTGCCGCCCATCCCGCTATCCGTCCAACCGGCCGCCTCCAGGCGTACCCCGCCTCCCGCCCAAGGCAACAGGGAAAGGGAGCGATAGCTCTGATAAGTAAAAAAAGACACCATCAGCGCATTCGCGGCCATGAGGAGGATAAGTGCGAACAGCGCCTTCTTATATATCTCTTGCATTATACAATATTGACTAAACTACCATGAAGCCCCATCGCTTGCCAAGCGCCCTGCCGCATCATAGCAAGGTTTCTAAAGATGGCGACAACGACCTTGTGTTCGGAGTAATATCCGACTATATTTCAAGCGGATTTTCCAGTCCCATGCTTCGATTGCGCATTGCTACTTGCTTCATTGGTTCCGCCCTTCTGCTATTTGGCCTGGCCACAGCGGCACCGCTACGGGTGTCCATTCCCGGGTTCGACCCGCAGAACCCGATCGCTGCGTACTTCCCCCAATTGCTGACACTGGCTCTGGAAAAAACCGTTGAAACGGATGGCCCGTTCGAGCTGCTCCAAGCCACGCAGCTGCTAACCAGCCTGCGCCAGGCGGCCGAGGTCAAGAACAACGGGGTGGTCAATCTCATCTGGGATAGCAGCAATGCCCAGCGCGAGGCGGAGCTGCTGCCCATTCGGATTTCCTTGCTCCGCGATCTGCACGATTACCGTGTTCTTCTGATCCGGGCGGAAGACGCCAAGCGCTACGCACAGGTCCGCACAGTGAACGATTTGCGCAGCATGACCGCCGGCGCAGGCATTAACTGGCCGTCAACGGAAGCACTTCGCTTTAACAAGATACGCGTCATCACCTCGGTCGAGTATGTCAATCTGTTCCCGATGCTGCAGGCCAAGCGCTTTGACTACATCTTACGCGGCGTGCATGCCGGATTTAGCGAAGAACGCACCCACGCGAGCGCCGGACTGATCGTCGAACCGACCCTGCTTTTGCGCTATCCGGGCCGGTTCTATTTTTTCGTGAACAAGACGAATACCGCGCTGGCAGACCGCGTGGAACGGGGATTGCACATCGCGCTCAAGGATGGCAGTTTCGACAAGTTGTTCGAGAGCGTGGAAGATTTCCGGCAAAGCGAGTTGGAAATCAAGTCTGGACGTCGGCGCGTGATTGAGTTGGCCCATCCATAAGAACGTTTTGGAACCGTGCAATATAATTCACATTATCTTTAAGACGGATAAAATAATTCAATCAAGCATATTTTCATCAAGAGAAAGCCCTGTAAAAACAGGGCTTTATCGGAATTTCACAACGCTCAGAGAAATATTTCCAAAGGGAAACTCACTCCCATTCGATTATGAACGAGAGTCCCAAGCGCTTGATTTTGTTGGGTGTTTCACCTGCGAGATAATCCCGCCCCATCAAAAATGCCATCAAAAAAGCTGTTGATGAAATTGGCTGTCTGTTGATCTTCGTACGGCACTCATATTCTAGACATGCGATTCGGCGTATGCAACCTCGGCCGCACTTTGCTGCTACGCACCGCTCACACTGAACAAACGGCGGAGCCGAGACGAAGCCATATCAAGCGACTGGAT
>JBDSKP010000152.1:0-2668 GCA_039916925.1 Duganella sp. | reverse complement strand
GTCTTTATCCTCGGCCAGTGCCGTACCCAGCACACCGAATTCGTCCGCACCTACCTCGACCAGGACGAGTCGGGCAGCAGCGACATCGACTTCGCCACCGGCCGCTACGCCCAGCGCATCCCGACATCGGCGGTGGCGCGCCTGATGTCGCGCTCGGACGGCCGGAGCTTCTGGCGCCAGCGCATGGGCAAGCTGGAAAAACAGGAGGGCGCGGCGCGCGATCCGGAACCGCACCTGGGACGCCAGTCGTACGCGTGGTGGTTCGCGCGCGGCGCCCACGCGCGCCGGCTCGAGCTGAAGCCGCCGCGCCGGCACGCCGGCGTCGACTACGCCGTCGTGCGCGTCGAGCTCGACTCCGGCATCGCCTTCGACTACTGGATCAACGACGACACGCGCCGCGTCGAGCGCCGCCAGGAGGTGGTCGACGGTAAAACCTTCACCATCGACTACCGCGATTTCCGCCGCGTCGGCGCCGTCACCCTGCCGTTCGAGGAAAGCGTGCGCGACGCCAGGGACGGCGCCGACGAGGAAACGCTGCGCGTGTCCACCATCGTGCTCAACCGCCCCGCCGCGCGCATGGATTTCTCGCTGCCGCCACCGGCCGTCATGCAGGGCTTTTCGGCCGGGCGGGCGGCGGTGACGGTGCCGTTCGAGCCGTGCGCGGCGCACATCTGCGTGCTGCTGACATTGAACGGCCAGGGCCCGTTCACATTCATCCTCGACACCGGCGCGCGCAACGTCATCAGCGACAAGCTGTACCGGCGCCTGCGGCTGCCGGCGCAGGGCGTGGCCGTGCTGTCGGGCCTCGGCCAGCAGACCGAGCGCGGCCTGCTGACCACGGTGCAACAGGTCGGCATGGCCGGCCTGACCCTGGAGCGCCAGGCCTTCTTCACCAGCCCCACGCTCGACAACCTGCCGGTCGACGGCACCATCGGCTACGAGTGGCTGTCGCTGACGCCGACGTTGATCGACTACGCCGCCCGCCAGTTGACCTTCCACGACCCGGACCGCTTCGTGTATCGCGGCGCGGCCGCCGCCACGCCGCTGTCGTTCCACGACAAGACGCCGCAGATCGAAGCCGTGCTCGACGGCCTGCGCGGCAAGTTCACCATCGACACCGGCAGCGACTTTTCGCTGACGATGAGCAAGCCGTTCGTCGACCGCCACGGCCTGGTGGAGAAGTACCGCGCCGGCGAGGAGGTGCAGACCGCGCAGGTGATCGGCGGCACCACCGAGGTGCTCAAAACGCGCGGCAAGCTGTTCGAGATGGGCGGCGTGCGCATCGCCGATCCGACCCTGGAGTTGTCCACGCAAGGCGGCGGCTCGCTGAACAGCCCCACGCTGGCCGGCAACATCAGCAACGGCATCCTGCGGCAGCTGAGCATCCTGTTCGACTACCAGGGCGGCAAGGTCTACATCGAACCCAACAAGGTGACGTCGGCCGAGTAGCGGGCCGCGCAGCGCCCTGCGGGGTGTGGGCATCCACGCGCGAGTCCTTCGGGGAACGAGTCTTTTTCGAGCGTCTCTTTCGGTCTCTTTTTATCTTTTTAGGGCTTCTCGCTTGCCAGCAAGCACAAAAGACCAAAAGAGACCATTGGCGACCGTTTCCTCATCCGGAAACAGCCCGAATAAAAACCTGCATTGAACCCCTCCGTTTTTTCGAGGTCCAACAGACTGAAAGAGACCAAAAACGCCGCAATCCGCAAGGAGAAAAAGCATGGCTCCCGCACGCACCCGGAATCCGCCACCCGCCCCCCTCCTCCAGCTCAAAACCTTCCTGCGCGAAAGCGGCAGCCCGTTGTCGCGCTGGTGCTGATCGAACACGTCGAGCTGCAATCGCGCAACACGTTGGAGCGGCGCCTGCCCAAGACCCGGCGCGAGACCGACTTAATGGACGACATCGATTGAAGGCGGGGCGTCCGCGCGGCCGGAACCGGGCATAATGGCCTGATTAATGAGCCGCCGCCCGGGCAATAATTTGTGTCGTTCACACAATATCCGCGCCGGCCGCCCGTCTTCATCCACATGCCGCCGCCCACCACGCCCACCACCGACCACGACCAGTCCATCACCGCGACCGTTTTGCGCGAGCGTTCGCGGCTGGGCAACTTCATCCGCCGCCGCGTGGCGGACCAGACCGACGCCGAAGACATCCTGCAGGACGTCTTCCACGAATTCGTCGAGGCCAGCCTGCTGCCCGAGCCGATCGAGCAAGCCAGCGCCTGGCTGTTCCGCGTGGCGCGCAACCGCATCATCGACCGCTTCCGCAAGAAAAAGGAAGTGCCGCTCGGCGACATGGCCGGCGGCGACGACGACGACTGCCGCCTCGACCTGCTGCTGCCCTCCGCCGACGCCGGCCCCGAGCAGGCCTACCACCGCGCCATGCAACTGGCGCGGCTGCAAGAGGCGCTGGAGGAACTGCCGCCCAACCAGCGCGACGTGTTCATCGCGCACGAGCTCGAAGGCATGAGCTTCAAGGACATGGCGCTGCAAAGCGGCGTCTCCGTCAACACCCTGCTGGGCCGCAAACGCTACGCCGTGCTGCACCTGCGCGCGCGCCTGCAAGACCTGTATAACGAATGAAAGGAGAGTTAAAATGAAATACAAACTGCTGCTCGTCCCCAAATTGCTGGTGGCCATGGCGCTGCTGGCATGGATCGTCATGCTG
>JBDSKP010000151.1:0-2268 GCA_039916925.1 Duganella sp. | reverse complement strand
GCCTTCAGGCGAGCGCGCATCTGCTCGTAGACCTTGAAGAAGTTGGCACCGGTACGGTCCATCTTGTTGACGAAGGCCAGACGTGGCACTTTGTACTTGTTAGCCTGACGCCATACGGTTTCCGACTGTGGCTGAACACCGCCCACTGCGCAGTAAACCATGCAGGCGCCGTCGAGCACGCGCATCGAACGTTCAACTTCAATCGTGAAGTCGACGTGGCCCGGCGTGTCGATGATGTTGATGTGGTGCTCAGGGAAATTGTTAGCCATCCCCTTCCAGAAGCAGGTGGTCGCAGCGGACGTAATCGTGATACCGCGCTCTTGTTCCTGCTCCATCCAGTCCATGGTGGCGGCGCCATCGTGAACTTCACCGATCTTGTGGTTCACGCCCGTGTAGAACAGGACGCGTTCGGTGGTGGTGGTCTTACCTGCATCGATGTGAGCGGAGATACCGATATTGCGGTAGCGCTCGATGGGGGTCTTGCGGGCCATAGTTATTCCTAAATCTTTGAATGGACAAAACCGAGCACCATTTTTTGGATAAAAAATGAGCCCGGCCTCGAACAACAGATAACAGCCAGACCATGAAGGATCCGGCCGATTTTATTAGAAGCGGAAGTGCGAGAACGCCTTGTTCGCTTCAGCCATGCGGTGCACTTCATCGCGACGCTTCATCGCACCGCCACGGCCTTCGGCCGCTTCCATCAGCTCACCGCCGAGGCGTTGTGGCATGGATTTTTCGCTGCGCTTGTTCGCGGCTTCGCGCAACCAACGCATCGACAGGGCCATACGGCGCACTGGGCGTACTTCGACCGGCACCTGGTAGTTGGCACCACCGACGCGACGGGATTTGACTTCAACCAGCGGCTTGGCGTTGTTGATCGCGGTAGCGAACACTTCCAGCGGGTCTTTGCCGGATTTAGCGGCGATGTGCTCGAAAGCACCGTAGATGATGTTTTCTGCGACCGATTTTTTACCGGACAGCATCAGAACGTTCACGAATTTGGCGACATCCGTGTTACCGAATTTTGGATCCGGCAGAATTTCGCGCTTGGGTACTTCACGACGACGTGGCATATCAATTCCTTTCAATCTTCAGTTGAGGTGCGCAGATATGGGATTCGCACTCTCGCGGAGGGCCATCATAGCCATCCACTTACTCGACCAGTTGCGGTCGATTACATTCACTTAGCTAGCTGCCACCGAGCGAAAACTTTTGTACTTTTAATGCAGATTACTTCTTACCAGCCTTGGCGCGCTTGGTACCGTATTTCGAGCGGGCTTGCTTACGGTCTTTGACGCCCTGGGTATCCAGTGCACCGCGAACCATGTGGTAACGCACACCCGGCAAATCTTTTACGCGGCCGCCGCGCAGCAGGACAACGCTGTGCTCTTGCAGGTTGTGGCCTTCACCGCCGATGTACGAAATGACTTCGAAACCGTTGGTCAGACGCACTTTGGCGACTTTACGCAAAGCCGAGTTAGGCTTCTTAGGAGTGGTGGTGTACACACGGGTGCAAACACCACGCTTTTGCGGGCTGTTTTCCAGCGCCGGCGATTTGCTTTTCACGGTCAGAGCGACACGTGGATTGCGAATCAGTTGATTGATGGTTGGCATCGTTCTAAACCCAACTAAATAACAACGTTGAACACCCGGACAACATGTCCGGGGACTAAAACCTAGTCCCGATTAACTTGTGCAGCGGAGGCGCGAATAGCCACTCGCGGGGAGCGGCCTGAAACAGCGTATACGATGCGCAGACTAAATAGAGAACTCGCGAGTATAGACGTGATCGGATGACCAGTCAAACTTTTTCGCGGCGGCACGCGCCGTGGACGGGCCGTAAAAACTGGCCCAGAGGCAAGGAAACGCTTGATAATGGCAAACATTAACACAGATTGCTTTTGGAATGCGCCGCCTCTTCCCCGTACCGTCCCCGACCCCGCCCGCCGCCCCGCTGTTCGTGCTCGCCAGCTACCTGCTGTTATCGCTGGTGCCGTGCCTGCCGCTGTTGCTGGGACGACAAGTACCGGACCTGTGGCGCGTGCTCGCCGCCGAACTGCTGGCGTGGGTGGCGGTGTGGGCCGTGTTCCAGCGCCCCGCGTGGTTCCACTGGCTGCTGCTGCCGGCGCTGCTGGCGCTGCCGACCGAGCTCTACCTGATCCTGTACTACGGCCAGGGCATCTCCACCCACCACCTGGGCATCATCGCCGAGAGCAGCCCCAAGGAGGCGATGGAGTTTCTCGGCAGCACAATATGGGTGATGGG
>JBDSKP010000150.1:0-5830 GCA_039916925.1 Duganella sp. | reverse complement strand
TTCGACGCCTGCCCTGGCTTCTTCCGCGTCGATGCGGCGCGCGGTGATCGGATTGGACATCAGGTTCTCCTCGTGGTGGACGCGGAGGTCAGCGCGACCAGATAGCGCGCGCGTTCCGCCGTCGGGTTGAAAAAGACGATATGGCGTTCGAGCCGCATGGCGAGCGTGTCGCCGGCGTGCAGCCGCCATTGCTGGTCGCCGACGCCGATGTCCATGGTGCCTTCGATGAGCCAGATTTGCTGGTGGATGTCGGCGCCGTGCGGCGCGCTGTCGTAGGCCACGCGCTGTCCCGGCGGGAAGATCACGTCGACCAGCTGCAGGGGAGAGGGGGCGGCGGGGGAAAGGCTGCGGCGGGTGTAGCCGGACGCGGGGTCGGTCCATACCGGTTGATCGGCCATGCGCGCCACCGGCGATGGTTGCGCCGCCGGCTGGGCCTTGTCCTCGAACAGGCTGGCCAACGCCACGCCGAGCGCGCTGGCCAGTTTATCCAGCACGGCGGCGGTGGGGCTGCTTTCACCGCGTTCGATCAGCGAGATGGTCGAACGGCCGACATTGCTGCGCGCGGCCAGCGCGTCAAGCGATAAACTTTGCGCATCGCGCAATTCCCGCACGCGGCGGGCGATCAAAAAATTGATATCCATGGATTTCCATTTTACAGGAAATCCATGTCCAGTAAACTGGAATCGATATCTGCCCGCTTAGCGGTTGGTGTCGGTGCTGTTATCGCCCCGGGCGCCGGCGGCGCGGTCGCGGTGCGTGGTCTGGGCCGCGGCGGCGGCGGCGTCCTGCTTGCTGTCCTGGTAACTCCGGCTCAGGTTGCCCTGGCGCAGGCTCTGCTCGGAACGGGCCGGCGCGCGGCCGTGTTGCTCGTTCACATGCCGCGTGTCGTTGCCCGGATGCCCGACGGCGTGGTTGCCACTCTCCGACATGCCATCGCGCTCGGGATCGTAACCGTCATGCGGCATGTTGGCACCGGGTTTGAACCCTTGTTCGCTAGGTTTGTTAGGTTGGCTCATGATGCTTCTCCTTTGAAAGAGGGAAGACACAGTCCTTCCCTGAGTAGCTATCGTATGCCGCCCCGGCGGTCCGGCGAGTAGGTGCACGTGCCGTGCAGGTGTAGGAGGGCTCGACGGGAAACTTTCGCCATGGAATACACTCTATGTTCGGTACGGAACGTTCGTCCGCGCACGGACGGAGGGCGCGATGCGTGGGAAACTGCTCGTTCTCCAGGAGACTCCCATGACCGACCACGTTCCCGAGATTCGCACGGGCCAGGCCCCGGCGCCGCTGGGCCGCGATGAATTCCGCCTGCGCTTCATGCGTTCGTTCCACGACCCCTCGTTCGGCGCGGTGGCCGGGGCGCTGGCGCAGGTCGAGGAGGTCGCCTGGCGCAACTATCATGCCGGACGCAAGGCGCCGGTGACGCAAAAGGCGGGCGCCGAATTCGCCGATCCCGACTACGACCTGTCGGTCGAGTGGAAGGCCACGCGCGACCGCCTGTTGGCCGCCGAGCGGACGCAGAAGGACGCGCGGACCCGCTCGCGCGTGCTGCTCATCAACGGATCGGCGCGCAACGACGGCAGCTGTCCGGGCGAGCTCTCCAAGACCTATCGGATGACGCGGTGGGCGCGCGAGACGCTGGCCGCGTCCGATATCGACAGCGATGTGCTGGACCTGAGCCTGCTCACCTCCAGCTACGACTTGCATATCCACCCGTGCAAGGGCTGCGTGTCGACGGCGATGCCCTTGTGCCATTGGCCATGCAGTTGCTATCCCAACCACGGCGCGCGCCAGACCAGCGACTGGATGGCGGAGATCTACGAAAAATGGGTTGCCGCGCACGGCGTCATCATCATGACGCCGACCTACTGGTACCAAACGCCGTCGGTGCTGAAGCTGATGATCGACCGGCTGGTGTGCGCCGACGGCGGCAATCCCGACCCGACCACCACGCACGGCAAAAAGGCGGCCGAGGCCAAGGCGATGGAGCTGGCCGGCTGGGATTACCCCAAGCATCTGGCCGGCCGTGCCTACGGGCTGGTGGTGCATGGCGACGTGGCCGGTATCGAAGGCGTGCGGCGCGGCCTGGCCGATTGGCTGGACTGGATGGGGCTGATCGACGCCGGCAATCAATCGGCGCTGGAGCGCTATGTCGGCTACTATGAGTCGTACGCGCAAAGCCACGAGGTGCTCGACCGGGACGAGGCGTTCCAGCGGGAGGTGCGCAACGTCGCCGCGGCGGTCGCGGTGGCGGTGGGGCAACTGCGCGCCGGCACGCTGAGCAAGCCGGACGCGGGCGTGCGGCCGGCAAGGCCGAAGTAGGGTAGGCTCGATGCACGGAACGGACCGCGTCGAACGCGGTCTATATTTTATTAACCTTGAAAGGATCTACCATGGGCATACTCAGCAATATCTTCCACAAGATTTTCCCCGGCTCCAAGCCAGATGAGGCGCAAGCCGGCGCCGCTCCGGCCGCCGCGCCGGCGCCGGCGCCACAGCAGGCCGCCACGCCGGCCATGCCGGTGGTCGATGTCGAGATGATCCTGACCACGATGCAGCAGCAGAATTCGCAGCCGCTGAACTGGCGCACCTCCATCGTCGACCTGCTCAAGCTGCTCAATCTGGACAGCAGCCTGGCCTCGCGCAAGGAGCTGGCCGACGAGCTGCATTACACCGGCGACAAAAACGATTCGGCGGCGATGAATATCTGGCTGCACAAGCAGGTGATGGTCAAGCTGGCGGAAAACGGCGGCAAGGTGCCGGCCGAGCTGAAGGGCTAGGCGCTGCCGTCAGGCGCTGCTGACGTCCGGCGCCCTGGCGTTGTCGACGGCGGTGCGCAGGTCGCAGCAGGCCTTGTGCAGCGCCGCCTCGACGTCCGGCAGCATGTCGGCCACCTCGACCAGTTGGCCGGCGGTGGCCGCCGATTCCATCTCGCTGCACAGCGTGTGCAGGTGCGTGGAGCTCAGGTAGCCCGCGCTGCCCTTGAGGGCGTGGATGGCGGCCGCCGCCGCGCCGCTGTTGCCGGCGATGACGGCGGCGCGCGCCGTCTCCATGCGCCGTGGCGCCTCCTCGAGGAAGGCTTGCGTGATGCGCTGCATGTGCTTGTGCGACATCCCGGCCAGCGGCATGATTTGCACGGCCGCCGGATCGGTGGTCCGGCCGGCGTCCACGTGCGCGTCCGGGCCGACGCCGAACTGCTGGTCCAGCGCCGCCGTCCGCGCGGCCGCCAGTTGCACCGCGTCGGTGGCGCGCAGCGGCCGGCCGCGGCTCAGGTGCAGGGCGATGATCTTTTCGATCTGATCGTACAGCAGGCGCTCGTCGACCGGCTTGCTCAGGAAGCCATCCATGCCGACGGCCAGATAGCGCGCGCGGTCATGGTCGCTGGCGTTGGCCGTCAGCGCGATGATGGGGATGCCCGGGTCGAGCACGCGGTAGTCCTCGTTGCCGCCGCCGCGGATCAGGCGCGCGGCCTGTTCGCCGTCCATCATCGGCATGCGGCCATCCATCAGCACCAGGTCGTAGGCGGCCGTGCTCAGCGCGTGCAGCGCCTGCAGGCCGTTTTCGACGATGCGGATGTCGTGGCCCATGTTCTCCAGCAGCGTGCTGACGATGATCTGATTGGTGCGCACGTCCTCGGCGCACAGCACGCGCAGGCGGTAGGCGTGGTGCTCCTTGCGCGGCAGGCTGAACGGATCGACCGCCGGTTCCGCCCCCAGCGCCAGCGGCAGCGTCACGCTGAACGTGGAGCCGGCGCCGACCCGGCTTTCGGCGCCGATCGAGCCGCCCATCAGTTCCACCAGTTCCTTGCAGATGGCCAGGCCCAGGCCGGTTCCGCCGTAGCGGCGCGTGGTCGAGTGGTCGGCCTGCTCGAACTTCTGGAACAGGCGCGGCAGGGTGTCGGCCGGGATGCCCGGGCCGGTGTCGGTGACGTCGAAACAGATGCTGGCGCGGCCGTCCTTGGTCTGCATGGCCGAGGCGTCGAGCCGCACTTCGCCGCGGTCGGTGAACTTGATGGCGTTGCCCAGCAAATTGAGCAGGATCTGGCGCAGCCGGGTGGGGTCGCCGCGCACGTAGCGCGGCAGGTCCAGCGCCAGGTCGCTGCGCAGCAGCAGGCTCTTGGCGTCGGCCTGGCCCTGCAGGATGCCGAGCGCGTCGTCGATCAGCGCGATCAGGTCGAAATCGACCGTCTCGATCGACAGGCGGCCGGCGTCGATCTTGGAAAAGTCGAGGATGTCGTTGAGGATGGCCAGCAGCGATTCGCTGTTTTGCAGGCCGATGCGCAGATATTCGGCGGTCCGGCCGCGCACCGACTGGTCGCGCATGGCGAACTTGATCATGCCGATCACGCCGGCCAGCGGCGTGCGGATGTCGTGGCTCATCGCCGACAGGAAGTCGATGCGGTGGCGGCTGACCACCTCGGCGTGCTCCTTGGCCTCGGTCAGTTGCGCGGTGCGCTCCTGCACCCGCTGCTCGAGCGTGTTGCGCAGCAGCCGGATCTGGTCGGCCAGCGCGAAGGCCAGCAGCACACCGTCGAGTGTGCCGCCGAGCAAGGTGAACAACTGGGCGTTGGTCACCATCGCCGGGATCAGGCCGACGTTGGCCGGCAGGATCAGCAGGCCTGGCACCATCAGCGCGACGAAGCCGAGCACGAAGAAGCGCGCCGGCTGGTAGCCGCGGCGCCACACCACGATGCCGCTGGTGAGCGCCATCGTCATCCAGATCGTGATGACGATGGTGGCGATGGTGTGGGCGTAGCTGAGGGCCAGGAAGCAGCTCGGCATCGTCAGCAGCGGCAGCACGATGTTGACGCGGCTCAGTTTATACAGGCGCGGCGCATATTCCCGCAGGCGCAGGAAGGTGGTGTAGAACAGCGTGCTCAACACGGGCAGCAGGAAGAACGGCACGTAATGCCAGTGCAGGTCGTGCCAGTTGAACAGGTCGGCCGACAGGTGGAACGTCATGCCCCAGGCGATCGCGTAGCACAGCACATACAGCGAGTAGTACAGCGAGGAGCGGTCGCGCGTGATCGAGTAGATGAAGAAGTTGAACACGGTCAGGGCGAACAGCGCGCCGATGGAGCCGATGATCAGCACGTTCTCGCGCGCGACCAGCTGCTGGTAGGCGGTGCGCGGCAACACGGAGAACACCGGCGTGCGCGCGTAGTACGGGCTGGAAAAACGGATCAGCACCTGGTAGCGCTGGCCCGGTTGCAGATCGACGTCCTTACCGTAGTGCAGCAGGTAGGAGTGCGGCTGGCGATAGCCGGTCAGCATCTGGCGCACGCTGCCGTCCTCGCCGTAGATCTGGATATCGACCACGTCGATCAGCGTGTCGTTCGGATCGATCACCCAGGCCGACTGGCGGCTGTCGTTGCGCAGCTCGGCCACCAGCCAGTAGCTGCCGCCGAGCAGATCGACCGCGCGGGCCGGTTTCAGGCCGGCGAGCAGGCCCGGCAGTCCAGCGGCGGTGGACGGGTAGGGCTGGCCCTCGTCCACGTACAGTCGGCCGGCTTTGGCGAGGTCGACGCCGTCGCCGGCCGTGGTCAGCGCGATGGGCGGGCGCGGTTCGGCGGCCGCGGCCGGCGTCAATTGCCCAAAGAAAAATATACCGAGCAGCAAGAGCAACGCATCGCGCCCGGCGTGACGGGCCAGGGCGGTGAGCGCGTTGGATAGCTTGCTTGTTTTACTCATGGGGTGTTCCGAAGGCCGCCGGTCTGGAGAATTGTCTTTTGCTCATTTTAAACGAGAACATCCCGCCGGAACTAAAATTTGACCGTTGTCCTGGGCAGGCCCGGGCAATATTGCAGCCGAGTTATCGGACGGTTATGATG
>JBDSKP010000149.1:0-7237 GCA_039916925.1 Duganella sp. | reverse complement strand
GCCGGTATCGTGTTCATCGGGATCTGCACCGCGCCATCGATGCGGCAGGTCTCGAATTCCCAATTTTCGCGCACGTCCAGCAACACCGGCTTGGGACGCGCCTCGTCGGCCAGCCACGCGGCCAGTTCCGGAGCGGTAATGTGCTGCATACGCCGCCCGCCGCTTAAAACTGGAAGGTCGACGGCGCCCGCGCCGAGGCCAGCGGCTTGACGCTGGTTTCGAACAAGGTGCGCGTGTCGTAGCCGGCCTCGCCGGTACGAGTGATCAATTGCGCCTTCATCGCCGGCGCCCGGCCGATGATGACGGCCAGGCGGCCACCCACTTTCAGTTGCTGCAACAGCGCTTCCGGCAGCACCGGCAGCGAGCCCGACACGACGATCACGTCGTACGGCGCGCCGCTCGGCCAGCCCTGCGCGCCGTCGCCCAGCTCGACCTTCACATTGGTCACGCCGTAGTCGGCCAAATTCTTTTCCGCCAGCGCCTTGAGTTCCGGCGAGATTTCAACGGTCGTCACATGGCGGCCCTTGTGCGCCAGCAGCGCGGCCATGTAGCCGGAGCCGGTACCGATTTCCAGCACGCTTTCGTGCTTTTTCAGGCTGACATCCTGCAGCAGGCGCGCCTCGATCTTAGGCATCAGCATCGATTCGCCGCCCGGCAGCGGGATCTCGGCGTCGACGAACGCCAGCGCCTTGTGCGCGGCGGGGACGAAATTCTCACGTTTAACCACGTGCAACAGCTCCAGAACGTCCGGGTCGAGGACGTCCCAGGGACGGATTTGCTGTTCGATCATGTTGAAACGGGCTTGTTCGATATTCATCTTATGACTCGGTCGGGATTAAATAATCCGTCATTTTATCGTTGAACTGGCATGGAGGCACATATTAACGATATGACGGCCGTGGCGCGGGAAATTGCGACAGTCTGCAGTTTAAGGGGGTTGAACCTACCAAAATGGCAACTTGGGCGGAAAACGCGCATCCGGGAGCGGCGCGCGTCACGCCGCGGCCGCTTCCAGGCCGCCCAGCGTGGTGCCGATGAAGGTGTCCATGAAGGCGCGCGGATCGATCGTCGGCATCTCGCAGGCCGGCATGAAGGAGTTGGTCCACATCATTAGCATCATCACCGGCGCGATCAGCACCGGCGTCATGACGGCCGGATCGACGGCGCGGAACTCGCCCCGGCCGATGCCGCGCACCAGCACGCTGGTGATCAGGTCGCTGCCGCGCTTGACCACCTCTTCGTTGTAAAACTGGGCAAGTTCGGGGAAATTATGGCCTTCGGAGAGCATCAGCTTCGTAATGCCGGCCAGGTGGGTCGAACAGATCTCGTCCCACCAGCCCATCAGGATGGTGCGCAGCAGCTCGCCGCTGTGGCCTTCGAACACGGCGACGTCCTGCTCGGCCTCGCCGATGGCCTGCACGATGTTCTCGCGCACGACGGCCTTGAACAGCTCTTCCTTATTGGTGAAATACAGGTACAGCGTGCCCTTGGAGACGCCGGCACGCCTGGCCACGTCCTCCAGACGGGTCGCCGCGTAGCCGCGCTCGACGAACTGCTCCAGCGCGGCGGCCAGCAATTCCTGCGGCCGCGCGTCCTTGCGCCGCTCCCAGCGCGGCTTGGTGTCTTGAGGGGCTTGCATGGGTGGGCTTCATTTTAACTTACTTATAAGTCATTAATATAAGCGCAAGGCTCCGCAGCGTCAAGTCGCGATCATTGTTACGCCTGAATAGAATCTGAAACAGAAGAATAGAAACTGAAACAAGCACAGAGCGTCTCAACGGCTAGACGTGTGCACGACTCGCAACTTCAATTGGATCTCCCCCCAAAGGCGACGTTTTGATTGACAACTACCGAAACCATGTCCGTATTATGTCCAACAATAGCACTTATAACTACTAGGTCCGGATCCGTCGGCTTTGAACTGGTCACCGTCATGGCTACATTCTCCGTTTGCATTCTAAAAGTTAGTGCAGCCGCAGGATGGCTGGGGCTCAGTGTTGCCGCGCTGCTGGCCAACTTTTCTGTTGACTGCGCTCCGTGAACGTACCGAGGCAGCGTTCAGGGGCAATGGCGTTCATGGCGGGGACCTGCGGTAGTGGTGCGCCAACAGCAGTGCAATAGCGCAGGAGCCGAGCCGCGTCCCGCGTGCATCCGCGCGACTGGCAAGAACGATGGGCACCTTGGCGCCGAGTACGATACCGGCAGTGGTGGCATCGCTCATGATCTCGAGTTGTTTGGCCAGCATGTTGCCGCTCTCCAGGTCGGGGACTACCAGAACGTCGGCCCGCCCGGCCACAGGCGAACTGATGCCGTTGATATGGGCCGCCGCGATCGACACAGCATTGTCGAAAGCGAGCGGGCCGTCCAGAAGCGCGCCGATGATCTGTCCGCGCTCGGCCATCTTGCATAGCGCCGCCGCATCGAGTGTGGCCGGCATGGCCGGATTGATGGTTTCGACGGCTGCCAGAATGGCCACATGCGGCGCAGCCAGGCCGGTCGCATGCGCCAGATCGATCGCGTTGCGCACGATGTCTGCTTTCTCTTCCAGGGTCGGAGCAATGTTGATCACTGCATCGGTCATAATGAACGGGCGTGGATAGGCGGGCGTCTGCATCAGGAAGCAGTGGCTCAGGCGGCGCTTGGTGCGCAGGCCTGGGTCCGCCTTCCGTACTGCACCGATCAGTTCGTCGGCGTGCAGGCTCCCTTTCATCAGCGCATGGACCATGCCGGCGGCGGCCAGTTCGATGGACCGCGCGACTGCCGCGTGGCTGTGCGCGACGTCTTCAATGGCGACACCGGCCAGGTCGATGCCAGCTTGCGCGGCAACCGCTTCCAGGCGGGCGCGCGGCGCCACGAGCACCGGCTCGATCAGGCCGGCAGCGCGCGCATCGAATACGCCAGACAGTATCAGCACGTCGCAAGGGTGTACCACCGCCATCTTGATCCGGCCAAGCGGGCGCACCCGTTCCAGCAGGCGCTGCTGCCCCCCGCCGGCGCACAGCCGCACCTCCGGCAAGGTAGCCCTTGGGCGCTCGATCTTTTCGGTCGGCGCCAGCACCGTTGCCTCGCCTTCGATAACCACCGCGCCATGCTGGTTGGTGCCAGTGCATGCCAAAGTAAGAATGTTGCGGCCGGTATCGCGCCTGAGCACGGTGACCGAGATGACCAGCGTGTCGCCGACGCGCACCGGTGCCCGAAACTGAAGGGTCTGCCCCAGATAGACCGTCCCCGGCCCGGGCAGGCGGGTCCCAAGCACGGCCGAGATCAGGGCCGCTCCCCACATCCCGTGCGCAATAACCCCGTGAAAGCGGGTCGACGCGGCGAACTCGGGGTCGAGGTGCTGAGGATTCATGTCGCCCGACATCACCGCAAACAGCTGGATGTCCTCCAGCGTCAGCGTGCGCTCGATGCTCGCGCTGTCACCTACGGCGACCTCGTCGAAGGTACGGTTGCTGATTGTCAGCGGTGCGTCGTAGGGATGCCAGCTCATGAGCTGTCTCCTCGGTTCAATTAAGCATCAATAGGCGCGCCATGGAGTCAGCCCAGAATGTGGTAGCCCGCATCGACGTACAAGGTGTTGCCGGTAATGGCCCTGGCGCCGTCACCGGCGAGGAAGGCGCACAGAGCCCCTACTTCGCTAATATCGACCAGACGCCTGAGCGGTGCGCGGCGCGCCGCCTGCTCCAGCAAGTCGTCGAATTCGGGGATGCCCGACGCGGCGCGCGTTGCCAGCGGCCCGGGGGAGATGGCATTGACGCGGATGCCGCGCGGCCCAAGTTCGCAGGCCAGATAGCGTACGCTCGCTTCGAGCGCGGCCTTCACCGGCCCCATCAGGCCGTAGTTTGGGATCACCTCTTCGGCGCCCACATAGCTCATCGTCATCAGGCTGCCGCCCTCGGCCATCAACGGCTCGGCCAGCCGCGCCATGCGGGCAAACGAGTGGCATGAGATGTCCATCGCGCGCGCGAAGCCATCGCGCGAACAGTCCGTCACGCGCCCGTGCAGGTCGCTTTTGGGGGCGAAGGCGATCGAGTGCAAGACGAAATCGAGGCGGCCCCAGCGCGCACGGATGGCGTCGAACACGGCTTCCAGCTGGCCGGCTTGCTCCACGTCGAGCGGAAGGGTGATGTCGGCTTCGAGTTGGCGCGCCAGCGGCTCGACATAGGGGCGCGCGTTGTCGTTGAACCAAGTAATGGCCAAGGCGGCGCCGGCGTCGCGCAGCGCACACGCACAACCCCATGCGATGCTATGTTCGTTTGCAATGCCAACCACCAGCCCCCTTTTCTCCTTCGGTAAGAGCGTGTTCATCATATTCATCTCCGGTTATCGTCATCGCCGCACGGCAACCAATGGCCGGTATCGCGTGTAAAAAAGCCCGTCCTCCACCGGGGCCCCTTATGGTTTGCACGGGCAGGCGACTCTGCTTTTTTCTGTTCCGGGCGCGGCGAACAGGACTGGGCCGATTCCAACCACCATCCGGCCCTCCCGGAACGGAAGCTGTACCCGACCGCCCCGGTTTGCTGCGCTGTGTCATTGATCACTGGCGCTCCGCTTTCTATGTGCTTGGGTGGGACAGGTAAACGACCCGGCCTGCAGCCCATTCTCGATATGTACAAGCGCGCTCTGCCAAGGCGTCAGTCCCTGTCCCGGGCGTTCAAAAACATTTTCCGCTATGACTGCTGCGGCCGCCCGCTTTGCTCACATTCAAAGCATAGACGGGGAAATCTAGTCAATCCATGATGTGCGTCAAAAACAAACGCACCATCACGAATCTACTATGGCTATCCGGGACAGCTCCCACTACTGGAACAAGAAGCCATGCAAACAGCGATCGAAGGATTCAAGGAAACACCGGGCGATGGAGTAGAACGGGCGACCTCCACATGCGTGCGCGCCGTGCCCAGTAGCGAACGGCGACGCGAAGCAAGCACTTGGCAGGGTGGTCTCCGGCCGCGCTACCCGGAGGCCAGCATCGAGCATGCGGAAATCGATCTGCAACTGAACGCATGGCTGGGCCACCTGACCGGCCACATTTCGCCGGCCGCCGTGGCTAGCGCCTGGCAGGACTGGGCATGCCACCTGATGCTCTCGCCCAGCAAGCAGGTCGAGCTCGGCATTCAGGGAGCGAAAAACTGGCAGCGCTGGATGCATCTGGGGGCCGCGTGCCCAGTGCAGCCATTGGCCCAAGACAAGCGTTTCGACGGTCCCGAGTGGTGCGCTTGGCCGTTCAGTCAGGTCAGCCAGGCGTTCCTCCTGACCCAGCAGTGGTGGCATCGCGCCACCACCGGCGTGCGCGGATTGTCGCCGCATCACACCGACGTGGTCTCGTTCATGGTGCGCCAGATGCTCGATTGCGTGGCACCTTCCAATTTCCTGGCGACCAATCCGGTGGCGCAGCGCATCACCTTCGACAGTGGGGGCCGGAACCTGATCCATGGCGCCTTGCGGGCGGCGGATGATGCGGCTCGGATACTGACTCGCTCGCCCGCTCCGGTCACCTTCCGGCCCGGCAAGGACGTCGCGGTGACCCCCGGCACGGTGGTACTGTCGAATCCGCTTATGGAACTGCTGCGCTACGATCCGATGACGCCGACGGTGCACGAGGTACCGCTGCTGATCGTGCCTGCATGGATCATGAAGTACTACATCCTGGATTTGTCGCCCGCCAATTCGCTGGTGCGCTATCTGGTCGAGCATGGTCATACCGTATACATGATCTCGTGGAAGAACCCGCAGGCCAGCGATCGGGACCTGTCGCTGGAAGACTACCGTCGCCTCGGCGTGATGGCCGCCATCGATACGATAGTCGAACGCGATGGGGCCGCAAAGGTCAATGCCTGTGGTTATTGCCTTGGCGGCACGTTGCTCGCCATCGCGGCGGCAGCCATGGCGCGCCACGGCGACGCGCGCCTCGCAAGCATGACGCTGCTGGCAGCGCAGGTTGATTTCACTGAGCCTGGTGAGCTGTCCCTGTTCATCGACGAGAGCCAGGTGAGTTTTCTGGAAGCGGCCATGTGGCAGCAGGGCTATCTGGACACACATCAGATGGCCGGCGCCTTTCAACTGCTACGTTCCAATGACCTGATCTGGTCGCGCCGGCAGCGCCACTATCTGCTCGACATTCCAGATCGGCATAACGACCTTGCCTCCTGGAACGCCGACACGACCCGCATGCCGTACCGGATGCATTCGGAATACCTGCGCAAGTTATTCTTGAACAACAACCTGGCCAACATGCGCTACGTTGTCGATGGACGGCCGGTGTCGTTGACTGATATTCTTGTTCCGATATTTGCCGTCGGCACCCTAACCGATCACGTGGCGCCGTGGCGTTCAGTCTACAAGATTCTTCCCCTGACCGACACGGAAGTCACCTTCCTGCTGACCTCTGGCGGCCATAACGCCGGCGTGGTGTCCCCGCCAGGCACCGCCGCACGCAGCTACCAGGTCTGCACCCATGCTTACGATGCCCCGTATATCGACCCCGACAGCTGGCAGGAGGAGGCGCCGGCGCATGATGGCAGTTGGTGGCCGGACTGGGAGGCATGGTTGTCGCGACACGCCGGGGCGGAGCGCCAGCCGCCCCCGCCGGCCCAGGGACGGGATGCGCCCGGTTCCTACGTACTACAAGCGTGAGCGCAGCTGCGCTGCCCACCCATGCCAGGCGATGCCGACGACCACTGCCGACCGCTTTATTGCTTTGGAGGACCGGGCATTGATTGACCTACGGTATGTGCTCAACAAAAACTTCGATATTCCCGCACTGGACATTGATCGCCTATGCACACCGAGGCTTTGCGCGGCAATAGCCCGACGCTGTCATTGCTACCATGCCCCGAAAACACCCCCGCAACTTCGCGCGTGTTTTATTGTCAAACGTTATCCGCATTGCCACGAAGAGGCTTTCGCGGGCCAGTCGCGTGCCGCGTGTCCACACTTCGCCTATGCTTGCCCACAGCTTATATGGAGACCGCCGTGCCTCACACCGACTCGTCAGAATATTTCCAAGGTGCTCTGCAGCCATTGCTTGTTACAACGATTAGTCAACTGGAAAATCCCGCTATGATTACCGATGATGCAGGCAAAATTGTATGGGTCAACCATGCATTTTGCCAGTTGACTGGTTACAGCATGGATGGACTGCTTGGACGTTCCCCGTCGATCCTGCAGTCCGGACATCAAGATGCAGCATTCTATTCCGGCCTGTGGCAGCCTATCCAGGCAGGACAGGTGTGGC
>JBDSKP010000148.1:0-2806 GCA_039916925.1 Duganella sp. | reverse complement strand
CGAACCGCACCAGCGTCAGGAACAGCAGCACCTCGATCGCCGTCTGCACGAACGCCACCACCGCGCCCCAGGCGCCGAAGCGGCCGCCCCAGTGCTGCACGCGGCGGTTGAACTTGATCCCCAGGTTGTCCTTGTTGATCTCGATGCTGTCGTAGAAGGTCGGCACCATCAGCAACGTCAGCACCGTCGAGGTGATCGTGCCGCCGATGATGGCGATCGCCATCGGCTGGTAGAACTCGCCCCCCTCGCCCAACGCCAGCGCCACCGGGAACATGCCGGCGATCAGCGCGAACGTCGTCATCAGGATCGGCCGCAAGCGCATGCGCCCGGCGTACATCAGCGCGTCCTCGCGGCTGTAGCCCTCCTCCTCGCGCTTGCGGGCGGCGTCGAGCAACAGGATCGCGTTCTTGGCGACCAGCCCCATCAGCATAATCACGCCGATCAAACTCATCAGGTTAATCGTGCCGTGGGTCATCAAGAGGCCCAGCACCACGCCGATCAACGACAGCGGCAGCGACAGCATGACCGCGATCGGCGCCGTGAACGAACCGAACTGCATCACCAGGATCAGGTACATCAGGCCGATACCCGCCAGCAGCGAGATCATCATCTGGCTGAAGACTTCGTTCATGTCCTTGCCGGCGCCGCCCAGCGACAGGCCGTAGCCCGGCGGGAAGTCGATTTCCTTGGCCAGCTTCATGGCGTCGCTGGTCACCTCGCCCGGCGAGCGGCCCTGGGCGTTGGCGCTCACCGAGATGATGCGCTTGCCGTCCTTGTGCTTGATCGTCGACGGGCCCTTGCCCATCGTCACGCTGGCGATCTGGTCCAGCGGCACCATCTGGTTGGTGCCGGCCACGCCGATCGGCAGGCGCTCGATGTTCTCGGCGCTGGTGCGGTCCTCCGGCGCCAGGCGCACCGCGACGTCGCGCGATTCGCCCGTCGGGTCGACCCAGTCGCCGACCTCGATGCCGGCGAAGGCCACGCGCAACGCCTGGGCGGCGTCGCCGGCGGCGATGCCCATCGAGTTCGCCAGGCCACGGTTGAGTTCGATCTGCAGTTCGTCCTTCGGGTCCTGCTCGGACAGGCTGACGTCGACCGCGCCCGGCACCTTGCGCAAGCGGTCCATGTAGGCGTTGGTGATCTCCATCAGCTTGCGCGAGTCGGCGCCGGTGAACTGGATCTCGACCGGCTTGCTGGCGTTGTTGCCCAAGTCCTCCAGCACCGTGAACTCGGCGCCGACCAGGCCGGCGAGCTTCTCGCGCAGCTCCTTGGCGATCTCGGTCGCCGAACGCTTGCGCTGGGTCTTCTTGCCGATGTCGACGTAGATGCGCCCGCCCGTCGGATTGACGTAGGCGTTGGTCTGCTGGGTCTCCTTGATGGTGAAGGCGATCTTGGCGGCGCGGTCCAGTTTCAGGCGCGAGTATTCCAGGCTGGCCGACGACGGCGAGCGCACGTCGATGGCGATGGTGCCGAAGTCCGACGACGGCAGGAAACTGAAGCCGCCCAGCTTGGCCTGCAGCGCCAGCGCGCCGGCGAACACGAGCACGGCCAGCACGCCCATCGCCTTGCGGTGGTGCAGCGCCCAGGCGATGACGTTGCCGTAGCGGTCGGCCTGGTGGTCGAACCAGACGTTGAAGCGCTCGAGCACCTTGCCCAGGCCCTTGCGCGGCGCCGTGTGGTGGTCCGGCGGGTCGCCCCAGAAGGCCGACAGCATCGGATCCAGGGTGAACGAGATCAGCAGCGAGACCGCCACCGAGCACGTCACCGTCAACGCGAACGGCCGGAACCATTCACCGGTGATGCCCGGCATGAACGCCACCGGGATGAACACGGCCATGATGGAGAAGGTCGTGGCGGCCACGGCCATGCCGATCTCGGCCGTGCCGTTGAGCGCGGCGGTGCGGCGGTCGGCGCCCATCTGCATGTGGCGCACGATGTTTTCCCGCACCACGATGGCGTCGTCGATCAGCACGCCGATCGCCAGCGACAGGCCCAGCAACGTCATGAAGTTCAACGTGAAGCCGCACAGCCACACGCCGATGAAGGCGGCGATCACCGAGGTCGGCAGGCTGAGCGCGGTGATCATCGTCGAGCGCCACGAGTTGAGGAAGGCGTAGACGACGAAAATGGTCAGGCCGGCGCCGAACACCAGCGCCTCGATCACGTTGTTGAGGCTGTTCTCGGCGTCCTCGCCGCCATCCTGCGTCACCTCCAGGGTGGTACCGGGTGGCAATTCCTTGCGCATTTCCTCGACCAGCGCCTTGACCTTGCGCGCCACCGTCACGGTCGACGCGTCCTTGGAGCGGGTGATCGAGATGCCGACGTTGGGCTTGCCCGAACGCACGCTGAGCGAACTCATCTCGGCGAAGCCGTCCTCGATCGTCGCCACCTGGGCCAGGCGCACCAGCTCGTCGCCGTTGCGCTTGACCACCACCTGCTGGAAGTCCTCGGGACGCTCGATGCGGCCGACCAGGCGGATGCTCTTCTCGTCGAGCTCGCCCTTGACCTTGCCCACCGGCGCGTTGGTGTTCTGGTTGCGCAACGCGTTGACGACCTCGCCCACGGAGACGTTGTATTCGCGCAGCTTCTCGGCCTTGAGCAGCACGCTCAGCTCGCGCTTGAGCGAACCGTCGATGTTGACCGCGGCCACGCCGTCGATGCCGCGGAAGCGGTCGGCCAGCTTGTCCTCGGCCAGGCGCGAGATGAGCGCGTGGCTTTGCGCGCTCGACGACAGCGCCAGCTGCATGACCGGCTGGGCCGAGGTGTCGATGCGCTGCAGGATCGGCTCGCGCATCTCGATCGGCAG
>JBDSKP010000147.1:0-5325 GCA_039916925.1 Duganella sp. | reverse complement strand
CATCATAACTTTGGTGCCGTTCGACATGGTCATGTCCTTGTCCATCGCCATAGACTGACCATCTTTCATTGCCATCATTTTTCCATCTTTCATGGCAAAGCCGTCGTGCATCATCATGTGGCCGCCTTCGTCCATCATCATGCCATTTTGCATTTTCGCTTTCTTGCCGTTTTTCATCATGATGGAGCCATCCATCATGACTTTGTCGCCGTTAGACATGGTCATGTCTTTGTCCATCGCCATTGGCTTGCCGTCTTTCATCGTCATCATCTTGCCGTCTTGCATCATTACTTGCTGCGCCATTGCGATATTTGCAGACATCATCAGGGCAAACAGGCTGATCGAATATTTGTTCATGGTTAAGCCTCTACGTTTAAATGTTTAGCTACGATGAATTTCTAATAACCGACTAAACTTATGCGCTAAACCTATAACGCTCTGTGCGATGGCGAACTTACCAGGTAAAAGTGCGCGAAATGACGGCACTCAACCGGCGGAGAGGCGACCTGATTGGGGTGCGACATTCAGATATGCCAAATTGCGAACGCCTGGCGCGCATGGGGGCCGGTGCTGGCGTGCTTCCCTGCGTGCGGCGCGCGGGGCCGGAGCCTGTCACAAATTTGGGTGGCGGGCCATCTTTTTAGCCCTAGCTGGTAAACCCGCTCTCCACACAAAGTGACCAACTGCGACTTCTCTTGGTCAAGCAGCATTGGCTCCGTGCTGTTCAAAACTGTGGAAAATACGCTTGGAAATTTACGTTGCCACACTTAATGGTAACGAAGGTCCGCTCGTGGCCGTACTCGGCCGAAGCCAGTCAGGGTAACATCTGGTCCATTCGACAGATACGCGAATTGTCACGTCCGCCCAGGAAGACCAAGTACTCACGTCGAATTGTGGGCCGTCTGCGAACAGGCGGCTGGCAGCGCTCTGCGAGAGCGGGCAGTACGTCAGAATGGCCGGCGGCGACCTATGGGAATCGGTGGCGGCACCCCACGAGATTAAGTGGCGGCCTCTCATGAGAATTGGTGGTGGCGGTGGTGAGAATACTTACACAATGCCAGAGAAGCCGGTTAAACGGTCGGACAAGCTGTCAATCGCTACGAGTTGATACCGACGTAGCCAAGCCGTAGCACAGCGCGCCAAAACGCCAGGGCTCGCGGCAATCGTATCAGGTTGCCGCACCATAGATGCGATAAAGGGAAATTACGAGAAGAAAAGTCCAGACTGAACGCTAAAAGCTCGTTGGCAGCAAGTGACACCGCCGCTGGCATGTCGCCCTACCGAAAAGCATTTGATAGTTGATTTGTATGTCGCGAACTGGTATTATTTTAATTATCGTTTAAAAACAAAGACTTAGATCAAATACCTGGCGGAAGCGGTGAGATTCGAACTCACGAACGGCTCACACCGTCGGCAGTTTTCAAGACTGCTGCCTTCAACCACTCGGCCACGCTTCCTATGGCCCAGCATTATACAGAACCCGCCCCTCACCGGGGCGCTTTCAACCCAACAATAAATCAAGCGGCCCGACTAGCGTGCCCCGGCGACCAGTTCTCCCGCAGCGCCAGCTCAAACGCCTCCGCCTCCAGCGGCCGCGAGAACAAATACCCCTGCACCTCATCGCATCCCGAATTCTTCAAAAACGCCAGCTGCTCAACCGTCTCCACCCCCTCCGCGATCACCTTATGCTTCAACTGCTGCGCAATACTGATAATCGTATTCGCAATCGCACAATCGTTGGCATCGCTCGGAATCCCTATCGTGAACGACCGATCGATCTTCAACGTATCGATCGGGAACCGCTTCAGATACGACAAACTCGAATACCCGGTGCCGAAATCGTCCAGCGACAACGTCACCCCCATCGCCGTGATCCGGTCCATGATGCCGATCACGCGGTCGATGTTGTGCATCAGCGTGCTCTCGGTGATCTCCAGCTCCAGCCACGACGGCTCGAGCCCGTAGCGGTTCAAGGTGTCCATCACCCGCCCCGGCAGCGACGCCGTGAACTCGCGCGCCGAGACGTTGACCGCCAGCCGGATCGGCGGCAGCCCGGCGTCCTTCCACTGCTTGGCCTGCGCGCACGCCGCCTCCAACACCCACTCGCCCACCTGCACCACCAGCCCGGTCGCCTCGGCCAGCGGGATGAACTCGGCCGGCGGCACCAGGCCGCGCTCCGGATGGCGCCAGCGCACCAGCGCTTCGGCGCCGATGATCTTGCCGCTGTCGATGGAGAACTTCGGTTGGTAGTGCAGCAGCAGCTCGCCGTTGCCGAGCGCGTAGCGCAGCCCGGTCTCGATGCGCATGCGCTCCTGCATGCCCTGGTTCATGTCCTGGCTGTAGAAGGCCACGTGGTCGCCGTTGACGCCGCCCTCCTGCTTGGCGCGGTACATGGCGATGTCGGCCAGCCGCAGCAACGTTTCGGCGTCGTCGCCGTCCTGCGGATAGACGCTGATGCCGATGCTGCCGCCAACCCGCAAATCGTGGCCGTCGATCATGATCGGGGTGTTGAGCGTGCCCAGCAGCTTTTGCGCGACCATGCTGGCCTCGAAGTGCTGCCCGAGGTCGAACAGGCCGATGGCGAATTCGTCGCCGCCCAGCCGCGCCACCAGATCCTGGTCGCGCAGCACCGTGCGGAAGCGCCGCGCCACTTCGCACAGCAAGGCGTCGCCGACCTTGCGCCCGAGCGTGTCGTTGATCAGTTTGAAGCGGTTGAGGTCGATGAACAGCACGCACCCCTGCAGCTTGCCGCGCTGCGCCACCATCAACGCCTGGTCGACCAGCTTGGTCAGCAAGGTGCGGTTCGGCAGGTTGGTCAGCGCGTCGTAGTACGCCAGGTGGTGGATGCGCTCCTCGGCCAGCTTGCGCTCGGTGATGTCGGTCAGGTAGGCGATCAGCCCCATCGATCGCTTGTTGAGATCGCACAGCGGCGACAGCGACAGGCTGGCCCAGAACACCTCGCCCGACTTTTTCTTGCGCCGCACCTCCATCAACCGCCCGCCCTGTTCGAGGAACGGGTCGTGCGCGTCGATGTCCTCCTCGTCGTACAGGAACAGGATGTTGCGCCCCACCGCTTCCACCGCCGTGTAGCCGAACAGCCGCTCGGCGCCCTTGTTCCAGCTGAGGATGAAGCCGTTCATGTCCATCGTCACCACCGATTCGTGGATGTGGTCGAGGATCTGCGCCTGGTGCTGCAGCTGCGATTCGACTTGCACGTAGGCGTGTGTGCTGCGCTGCGCCAGCGAGTGCACCTGCAACACGCTGCCGGCCAAGGCGGCCAGGCTGGCCAGGTGGCGGCGGTCGCTGTCGCTGTAGCCGAACCGTCCGGAGACGATGAAGCGGCCGAAATAACGGTCCTCGAACCAGATGTCCTGCGTCAGGCTGGGGACGGCGGCGTCGTTGGCGGCCAGCACCTCCTCGACCGGCGGGGCGACCAGCAGCGAGACGGCGTCGGCCGGCAGGTACTCGCCCAGCGGGCTGTTGGTGACGCTGCGCACGATGCGCCCCAGTTCCTCGGCCATGGCGCCGCCGCGCAGGCGCAGCACGGCCTCGCACACGGCGGCGCTGTGGCTCAGGAAGTCAGGAACGGAGTGGTCGGCCATGGCTTAGATGTTCCTGCTGACCTGGATGGCCCAGTGGTAGGCCTGCAACTGCGCCTGCCAGTAGGCGTCGGCGCCGATGCCGGCCCGCTCGAGCGCGCCGCGGTCGTGGCGTTCGACCAGGCGGAGCAACTCGCCCAGCGGGCCGCCGCGGTCGAGCAGCGCCATGACGACGTCGAGCTCGAGGCTGAGCGCGGCGACGATTTCCGTCATCGCCATGCCCAGCAGCACGTCGAGCAGCGAGAACACGCCGGCGACGAAGGCCATGTCCTGCCGGTCGCGGTCCCAGCCCAGCGCCTTGGCCAGCGCCTCCATGTGGGCCGCGCGCACCGCCGCCAGCGGCAGCAGCGGATGGGCCAGGCCGTCCTCCTGCTGGCGCGCGTACAGCAACAGCTGCAGCCAGCGCTGCAGCTGGCGCCGCCCCAGCACGTTGATCGCCTGGCCGAAACTGTGGATCGGCGAACTGAGCGCGAAGGCGGCCGAGTTGACCAGTTTTAAGAGATGGTAGGACAGCGCCGGGTCCTGCTTGAGCAGCACCTCGAGCTCGCGCGAGTCGGCGTCGCGCGCCAGCATGCCGAGCAGCGCCAGCAGGCGCTTGCGCGACGTGCCGTCGCCAACGCTTTCGCGCGACGGCTGCAGCGCGTAGTCGCCGCTGAACCAGTGGAAGCCGGCCCGCGCGCATTCGGCGATGCGCGCCTCGCTGCGCATGCCGAGCGCCAGGTGCGGTCCCGGCTGGCCGATCAGCGCCAGCACCGGCGGCAGGCTGGCCGAGGCGTCCACCATCAACGAGGTGGCGCCGCACAGCGTGGCGGCCGAGCCGGCGGCGACGCCGTCGATCATGATGCGAAAGCCGGCCTCGGCGATCGTGGCGAGTTTCTTTTGCACCGGCGCCTCGACGCAGCGCGCGGCCGGCACCCGCAGCATGACGCGGCCGGCGGGCAAGCCCGCGAGTTGCGACGGCTCCAGCTGCGCCGGGTCGGCCACCGGCACGATGCAGTCGAGCGGCGCCAGCGCGGCGAATACGTCGGGGGTCCTGAACAAGGTCAGCGCGGCCTGGAAGGCGTCTCCCGCGTCGGCGGATAATTCGAAAGTCAGCGCCACCCACTCGTTGCGAGCGTTGGACACCGCTTGGAATTCCACCAGGGGAAACGGGCTAGTATCGGGCGCGAACATCAATTTCTCATCGAGGGTGGCGTACGCGGCGGTTGTTCGGCCCGGACTGGGGGCAAACAAATACCATGGGGCGGCCGAGTAATTTGCAATGGAACCAGTATGGGAAGCAAGCGACTGCATACAGAAACATTTTTGTTTTTACACAATTGCAATTTTCTAAGCAGTTAGAATATATCAGATATTGCCGCGCAAACACGGAATATTAGAAATTGCTCAACAGTATTACAATCGCGGCACGGTTTTGTTGCATCTAAACAAAGAAATGGCCCAAAACGCCATGTTATTGGGCGTTCTGGACCGCGAAACGTATCAATTCTGCCTGTCCTTCGATGCCCAGCTTGCGCTTGATGTTGAGCCGGTGGGTTTCCACCGTGCGCACGCTAAGGTCGAGCGCGCGGGCGATCTGCTTGTTCGATTCGCCGTTGGCGATGTGGCGCAGCACCTCGTGCTCGCGCGAGGTCAGCTGGTTGTCCTGGTTCTGCGGCTGGGCCAACTGGCGCGCCAGCGCGGCGCTGTAGTAGATGCCGCCGGACATGACCGTCTCGATGGCGAC
>JBDSKP010000146.1:0-3224 GCA_039916925.1 Duganella sp. | reverse complement strand
ACCAGCCGGGCGCGCCGACGATCACCAGCTGGCGCGCCGCCCGCAGCACCGGCGGCAGCGCCAGATAGGCCTCCAGCAGCCGGCCGACGTTTTTGCGCGGCTGCAGCGTGCCGACGAACAGGTAGTAGCCGGCGCGCAGCCCGTGCCGCGCCAGCGTGGCGTCGCACGCCGGCGCGGCCGGCTGTTCGAACCACTCGGCGCCGACGCCGTTGGGCACCACGCTGATGCGGCGCTCGTCGACGCCGAAGAACCGCACCAGCTCCGCCACCGCGTGCCGCGAGACGGCGATCACGTGATCGGCCTTGCGCGCGGCCTTGACCTGCAGCCAGTTCTTCAGGCGCCGCATCTTCGGGCTGCACCACTCGGGATGGGAAATCGGCAGCGCGTCGTGCAGGGTCGCCACGATCGGGCAATCCATGCGCACGATGCGGTAGTCGGTGGCGTGGAACAGGTCGAGCGGCGGCGCATCCCTGCCCAGCGCGCGGCTGGCGTTCAGGTGCACGCTGGCCGGCAGCAGCAAATCGCCCAGGGTCGCCAGCGGGAACGACAGCGGCAGCGCGCGGCCCACCGTCAGGCGGCCGGCGTCGCCGGGCGGGGCAAAGCTGAACGGCAGCACCTCGCAGCCGGCGCCGGGCAGGTGCTCGAGCAGGGCGCGGCTGTAGACGCCGATGCCGTCCAGGCGGCCGCCGGTCAGCACCGGTTCGACGGTGGTGGTGGACAGGCCGACGCGCGGCCGGGGCATGGCGGTCACCGCGTGCTCACCGCTCAAGCCTGGTACATCCAGCGCAGCGTGTCGGCCAGCGGCACGGTGGCGACCGGACCGGTGACGGCGGCCAGGCGGCGGTTGTCGCCGACCAGCCGCACCACCTCGTTGGCGCGCACGAAGGCGGGATTGACGTGGACGTTGATCTTGTAGCCGGCGATGTCGGCCATCATGTCGAGCGCCTCGCCGAGCGAATAGGCGTGGCCCGAACAGATGTTGAACGCCTGGCCGGCGGCGGCCGGCGCGGCCAGCAGGCGGCGGTAGCTGCGCGCCACCATGCGCACGTCGGAGAAGTCGCGCCACACGTGCAGGTTGCCCAGTTCGATGTCGGCGGCCTTGCGGCGGAAGTGCGCGACGATTTTCGGCAGCAGGAAGTTCTCGTGCTGGCCGACGCCGGTGTAGTTGAACGGACGCGCGACGATCAGCGGCAGCTTGTCCTGCCACAGGCGCGCCATGTATTCCATCGCCAGCTTGCTGACGGCGTAGTCGTTGGCCGGCGCGGGCGGGACGTCCTCGCCGATCACGCCGACGTCGGTGTTGCCGTAGATGTTGGCGCTCGACGCCAGCAGTACGGCCGACGGTTTTTGCTCCAGGCCGGCCAGGGCCTCGAGCAGGTTGCGGGTGCCGGCCACGTTGACGCGGTAGATTTGCTCGACGTCGCCGTGGCCGACGAAGGCGATGGCGGCCAGGTGGACCACCACGTCCGGGCGCACCTGCCGTACCACATCCACCAGGCCGGCGCGGTCGTTCAGGTCGACCGCGAAGCGCTCCCCGGCGGGCGGGCCGTCCGGCGAAACGGTGCCGAAGACCTGGTAACCGGCGGCGCACAGCTCCTGCTCGACATACCGGCCGGTGAAGCCGGACAGGCCGGTGATCAACACCCGCTTGCCGGTTCCTTCGCCCTCCAACGCCGCCGTCACCGCGTTCACCTTAGAAGGAGAAGCCGGCTTTGTTGCGGCGCAGGTCGGCGTCGACCATCATCTGGCACAACTCCTCGAGCGTGGTCTTCGGCTTCCAGCCCAGTTTTTCGGCGGCCTTGGCCGGGTCGCCGATCAGCAGCTCGACTTCGGCCGGGCGGTAGAATTTAGGATTGACGCGCACCAGCACCTTGCCGGACTTCTTGCACGTGCCGATCTCGTTGTCGGCCGCGCCGCTCCATTCGATGGCGACGTCGATCGCCTTGAAGGCCATGCTGACGAAGTCGCGCACGGTCTCGGTGCGGTTGGTGGCCAGCACGTAGGTGTCCGGCTCGTCGGCCTGCAGGATGCGCCACATGCCCTCGACGTATTCCTTGGCGTAGCCCCAATCGCGCTTGGCGTCCATGTTGCCCAGTTCGAGCACCTCGAGCAGGCCCAGATGGATCTTGGCCACCGAGTCGGTGATCTTGCGGGTGACGAATTCACGGCCGCGCAGCGGCGACTCGTGGTTGAACAGGATGCCCGACGAGCCGAAGATGCCGTACGATTCACGGTAGTTCACCGTCATCCAGTGCGCGTACAACTTGGCCACGCCGTACGGGCTGCGCGGATAGAACGGGGTGTCTTCCTTTTGCGGCACGGCCTGCACCTTGCCGAACATTTCCGAGGTCGACGCCTGGTAGAAGCGTATCTTCGGGTCGACGATGCGGATCGCCTCGAGCAGGTGGACCGGGCCGACGCCGGTGATCTCGGCGGTGGCCAGCGGCTGGTCGAAGGAGACGCCGACGAAGCTTTGCGCGGCCAGGTTGTACACCTCGTCCGGGCGCACGGTCTGCATCAGGCGGATGCTCGACGCCAGGTCGGTCAGGTCGTACTCGACCAGGTTCAGGTTCGGATGCGACTGGATGCCCAGTTCCTCGATGCGCCAGAAATTAACCGAGCTGGTGCGGCGATATGTGCCGGTGACCTCATAACCCTTTTCCAGGAGCAGTTCCGCCAGATAGGCGCCGTCTTGCCCGGTGATGCCCGTAATCAGGGCCTTTTTTGTTTTCGTCATGGTGTGCGGCTACAAATTGTAAGATAAAAATTGTCCAGTATTGTAACAGGCTCGCCCAGCCGCACGGCCCGCCGCGGCCCATCCATTACAAAAATTACATCCTGTTACAGCGCCGTCGTGACCAAAAAAAAACCGGTCCGGCTCCTGGCGGAGCGGGACCGGCTTCGACGGCCTCCGGGCCGCCGCGCTGGATGGCTGGCCTAGACTTTGCGCTGGGCCACCGAATCGACCACGCACAACGCGGTCATGTTGACGATGCGGCGCACGGTGGCCGACGGCGTCAGGATATGCACCGCCTGGGCGCAGCCGAGCAGGATCGGGCCGACCGCGATGCCGTTGCCGGCCGCCGTTTTGACCAGGTTGTAGGCGATGTTGGCCGAGTCCATGTTCGGCGCCACCAACAGGTTGGCGTCGCCGGTCAGGGTCGATTCGGGCATGATCGCGTGGCGCAGCTTGGAGTCGAGCGCGGTGTCGCCGTGCATCTCGC
>JBDSKP010000145.1:0-1975 GCA_039916925.1 Duganella sp. | reverse complement strand
GCAAACCGTTCGACGTGAGGGAAGTGATCGCGCGCATCGTCGACGGCAGCGACTTCGACGAATTCAAGGCGCGCTACGGCACCACGCTGATCTGCGGCTTCGCCCACATCTACGGCGTCAAGGTCGGCATCATCGCCAACAACGGCATCCTGTTCTCCGAATCGGCGCTGAAGGGCACCCACTTCATCGAACTGTGCTGCCAGCGCAAGATCCCGCTGGTGTTTCTGCAAAACATCACCGGCTTCATGGTCGGGCGCAAATATGAAAACGAAGGCATCGCGCGCAACGGCGCCAAGATGGTGACGGCGGTATCGACGGCGGCGGTGCCCAAGTTCACCGTGATCATCGGCGGCAGCTTCGGCGCGGGCAACTACGGCATGTGCGGTCGCGCCTTTGCGCCGCGCTTCCTGTGGATGTGGCCAAATGCGCGAATTTCCGTCATGGGCGGTGATCAGGCCGCCAGCGTGCTGGCCACCGTCAAGCGCGATGGCATCGAGGGCAAGGGCGGTTCGTGGTCGGCCGACGAGGAAGCCGCCTTCAAGCAGCCGATCAAGGATCAATACGAGCACCAGGGCCACCCGTACTACGCCACCGCGCGCCTGTGGGACGACGGCGTCATCGACCCGGCCGACACCCGCATGGTGCTGGGCCTGGGCCTGTCGGCCGCCCTCAACGCCGAAATCCCCGACACCAAATTCGGTGTCTTCAGGATGTGATGATGGCCGCGCGCGCCCGCCACCGTCCCCCGCTGGCCGCGCCGCTGTGCGTGCTGGCGTGCGTCCTGGCGTGCGGGCGCGCCGGCGCGCAAACCGAGGTGACCATGCTGCAGCCGTTGACCAGGCCGGGCGGCCCGCGGCTGCCGATCGTCGACAAGCGCATGGGCGAGCAGGTGGTCGCCGTTCCCGCGACCATCGGCGGCGACGCCATCACCTTGCAAACGACGATCTTCAAACCGCCGGGCAACGGCCCGTTCCCGGTGCTGTTCATGAACCATGGTAAATCCGGCGGCAGCGACGCCCACCTGCAGGAACGCGCGCGCTACACCGTGCTGTCGAAGCAGTTCGTCCGGCGCGGCTACGCGGTGGTGATCCCGATGCGGCTCGGCTTCGCCGGCTCGGGCGGCATCTACGTCAACTCGCACTGCCGCGCGGAGCAGAACGGCGACGACCAGGCCAACTCGCTGTTCTTCGCGATGCAATACGCGATGAAGCAGCCGTGGGCGGACCAGCAGCACGTGCTGCTCGCCGGCCAGTCGCACGGCGGCCTGACGGCGATCGCCGCCGGCAGCCATAATATCAGCGGCGTGCGCGGCGTGATCAACTTCGCCGGTGGCGTCAACAGCCGCTCCAAGTGCGACTGGCAGGGCGCGCTGGTCGACGCCTTCAAGGCCTACGGCGCGCGCGCCAAGGTGCCGACGTTGTGGTTCTACGGCGCCAACGACGCCCACTTCGGCCCGAAGCTGGCGGCCGACCTGTACGCGGCCTACACCGGCGCCGGCGGCAAGGCGCAGTTGATCGCCTTCGGCCCGTTCAAGAGCGACGCGCACGCGATGGTGCTCAGCGCCGAGGGCGTGCCGATCTGGCTGCCGGAGACCGAGCGCTTTCTCAAGTCGATCGGCATGCCGACCGAAATCAAGTACGCAATCAAGGAGTAGGCATGGCTTTCACCTCATTGACCATCACACGCGAAGCAAAAACCGCCACCGTCACGCTGAACCGTCCGGACACGCGCAACGCCTTCAACGAAGAGACCATCGGCGAACTCACGGCCGCCTTCGTCGAACTGGGCGCGGACGAGGACCTGCGCGCCATCGTGCTGGCGGCGAACGGCCCGGCCTTTTGCGCCGGCGCCGATTTGAACTGGATGAAGAAAATGGCGGGCTACACGCACGCCGAAAACCATGCCGGTCGCGCACTGCACCAGCGGTTCGATGATGATGGCGGCGATCTTGTCGGCCTTTTCGACGAACAGGCGT
>JBDSKP010000144.1:0-3552 GCA_039916925.1 Duganella sp. | reverse complement strand
ACCAGGCTGGTCACGCCGCCCTGCATCGCCGCCTGCAATTCCGACTCCAGTGTGGCCTTGTACTCGTAGCCCGGCTCGCGCAGGCGCGCCGACAGGTCGACGAAACCGGGCGCGACGATCAGGCCGGCGGCGTCGATGGTCTGGTCGGCCGTGAAGCCGGCGGGCGCGTCGCCGATCGCCAGCACCTTGCCGTCGGCGATATACAGGTCGTGCCTGGCGTCGATGCCGTTGGCCGGGTCGATCAGGTGGCCGTTCTTGATATGGAGATTTTTAATCGAGTTCATTCCTGCTTTCATCCTTGCGTTCCCGCCACAATGCTCATCACCGCCATCCGTACCGCGATGCCGAACGTCACCTGCGGCAGTATCACCGCCTGCGGACCGTCCGCCACCGCCGAGTCGATTTCCACGCCGCGGTTCATCGGCCCCGGATGCATGACGATGGCGTCCGGCTTGGCCAGCGCCAGCCGCTCCGGCGTCAGGCCGTAGCTCTTGAAGTATTCCTGCGCCGACGGCAGCAGCGCGCCGCTCATGCGCTCGTTTTGCAGGCGCAGCATGATGATCACGTCGACGCCCTTCAAGCCCTCCTCCATGTTGGTGAAGGTGCGCACGCCCATCTGCTCCAGGCCGCCCGGCAGCAAGGTGTGCGGGCCGATGGCGCGCACTTCCGGCACGCCCAGGGTGGTGAGCGCGTGAATGTCGGAGCGCGCCACGCGGCTGTGCAGAATGTCGCCGACGATCGCCACCGTCAGGTTGGTGAAGTCCTTCTTGTAGTGGCGGATCGTGTACATGTCCAGCAGGCCCTGCGTCGGGTGCGCGTGGCGGCCGTCGCCGGCGTTGACCACGTGCACGTGCGACTGTTTGGTGTCGTACAGGTGCTTGGCGATCAGGTACGGCGCGCCCGATTGCGCATGGCGCACGACGAACATATCGGCGTGCATCGCCGACAGGTTGTCGATGGTGTCGAGCAGCGATTCGCCCTTGCTGGCGGACGAGGCCTGGATGTTCAGGTTGATCACGTCGGCCGACAGCCGCTTCGAGGCGATCTCGAAGGTGGTGCGGGTGCGGGTGGAGTTCTCGAAGAACAGGTTGAACACCGACTTGCCGCGCATCAGCGGCACTTTCTTGACGTCGCGGTCCGAGATGCCGACGAACGACGAGGCGGTGTCCAGGATGTGATTGAGGATGGATTTGGGCAGTCCCTCGATCGACAGCAGGTGCTGGAGTTCGCCGTTTTTATTCAGTTGCGGATTGAGCATGGTGGGGGATTATGCGAGGTCTAGGGTTAGCGTGAATTTTCCATCGTCGGCGCGCTTGAGCACCAGCGCCTGCCCCGGCGGCACGGCCACATGCGCGGCGACGAAATCGGCGGCCACCGGCAACTGGCGCTCGCCGCGGTCGACCAGCGCGGCGAGCATGATGCGCGCCGGACGGCCGTAGTCGAACAGCTCGTTGATCGCGGCGCGCGTGGTGCGGCCGGTGTAGAGCACGTCATCGACCAGCAGGATGTTGGCGGCGGCGACGTCGAACGTGATGTTGGTCGGCTTGACGTCGGCCGGCAAGCCCTTCTTGGCGTAGTCGTCGCGGTAGAAGGAGACGTCGAGCACGCCGCAGCGGGCCGACAGGCCGAGGTCGGCCGCGAGGCGTTCGGCGATCCAGGCGCCGCCGGAGTGGATGCCGACGATGGCGACATCGGCGACGCCGGCCAGGCCGGCCTTGACGTCGGCCAGCAAGGTCGCATACAGCGCCTCGGCATCGAGTTGGGTGGGGTTCAGTGTGGACATGGTTGTTCGCTAGGTGGCGTCGAAATATTGTTGCAGAATGATGGCGGCGGCGCGGTCGTCGACGACCTCGCCGCGCTTGGCGGCAATCACCGCCGACGAGTAGCGCTCGTCGACCAGCTCGACCGGCAGGTTAAAGCGGCCGTGCAGCTGGTTGGCGAACTTGCGCGCGCGCGCCGTCATCTCGTGCTCGGCGCCATCGGGATGCATGGGCAGGCCGACCACGAGGCGGGCGGGTTTCCATTCGTCGAGCAAGGCGCCGATGTCGGCAAAGCGGGTGGCGTTGTCGATGGCGGAGATGACTTTGACTGGCTGGGCCTGGCGGATCATGGTGTTACCCATGGCCACGCCGATACGTTTGACGCCGAAATCGAAAGCAAAGACGGTTTCGACGCTCACGGCTGACCGGACTCACGCATGGCCAGCCTCGGACGTGAGCATCACCGGATCGATGCCCAGCAGGCGCATGGCGGCCGTGTAGCGTTCCTCGATGGGCAGGTTGAACAGGATGTCGGGGTCGGCGCCGACGGTGAGCCAGCCGTTGCGGCCGATCTCCTCCTCCAGCTGGCCCGGGCTCCAGCCCGAATAACCGATCGACACCAGCATGCGCGGCGGACCGTCGCCGGCGGCCACGGCCTCGAGCACGTCGATCGACGTCGTGAAGGCGATGTCCTTGGTCACCGTCAGCGACGACGAGTAGCGGTTGCCCGGCGTGTGCAGCACGAAACCGCGGTCGTCCTGCACCGGGCCGCCGAACATGATGGGCTCGTCCACATGCGACGCGAACCCGGCGTCGGGCGTCAAATCTATGCGCTCAAACAACACTTGCATCGTCATATCGGTGGGTTTGTTGATGACCACGCCCAAAACGCCATTTTCATTGTGTTCGCAGACATACACCACCGTGCCGCCGAAGACTGGATCTTGCATGGAAGGCATTGCAATTAGGAAATGATTCGCCAGGTTCAGGGATGGTGCCGCAGCGGCGCCGATGGAGCCCAGTTCGTCGTTATCCTGGGTGTCCTCCTGTGCCACGTCCTGTGGTTCGCCCTTTCTCAGGCCGGCTACAGGTAGAGTTTTGCCGATTTTGCTCTTCTTCATACGCGTTGCTCTCTCTGTGCTGGATGCATGATCTTACCGTGCCGCCGCTATGTCCTGGACAAATGTTGTAACATCGCGCCGCCAGCAGCTGTCTCTCTCACCGATAGTTTACACTGAATTGAGGGTGTGGCCATGATTGCGTTCCTTCACGAGATTGACACAGACCGAATGAAACTGAAATCGTCCCTGGTATGGCTGCGCCGCGATTTGCGCGTGTTCGACCATGCCGCGCTGAACCAGGCGCTGCAGGACAGCGCCGTCGTTCATTGCGTTTTTGTCTACGATACGACGATCCTGGACGCGCTGCCGCGCCGCGACCGCCGCGTCGACTTCATCCACGCCAGCCTTGCCGAACTGGCCAGCGAACTGCGCCAGCTCGGTGGCGACCTGATCGTGCTGCATGACGATGCGGCCACCGCCATCCCGCGCCTGGCGGCCGAACTGCAGGCCGACGCCGTGTTCGCCAACCACGACTACGAGCCGCAGGCAATCGCCCGCGATGCCGTTGTAGCCGAGGCGCTGACGCTGGACGCGCGCCTGTGGTTCAGCTTCAAGGACCAGGTAATCTTTGAAAAAGACGAAGTGCTGACCCTGTCCGACAAGCCGTACACCGTCTACACGCCGTATAAAAACGCCTGGCTGAAGAAAATGCGCGCCGACCCGGCGTGCCT
>JBDSKP010000143.1:0-1742 GCA_039916925.1 Duganella sp. | reverse complement strand
GCCCGGCGCCGTCTCGTCGATGTCGAGCGTGCGGCGCGCGGCGTCGCCGGTGAACTCGTCGTACAGCCACTCGCCGTCGACCTGCGTCATGCCGGCCGGGGCGGGGCGGTCCTGGGCCGGGCGGTCGCGCATCGCCACCTTCATGTAATCGATCCAGATCGGCAGCGCCACGGTGGCGCCGAACTCCTTGCCGCCGAGCGATTTGGAATCGTCATAGCCCATCCACGACACCGCCACGATGCCGCCGCCGTAGCCGGCGAACCAGCCGTCGACCGCCTCGCTCGAGGTGCCGGTCTTGCCGGCCAGGTCGTGCCGTCCCAGGCGCGCGACGGCGCCGCCGGTGCCGGTGCGGGTGACCTCGCGCATCATGCCGTCGGTGACGAAGGCGTTGCGCGGATCGATCACGCGGGCGTCGTCGGGCAGCGTGGCGCGCGGCTTGGTCTCGCTGATGATCTTGCCGTCGCCGTCGACGATTTTGGCGATCAGGTAGGGCTCGACCGTGTAGCCGCCGTTGGCGAACACCGCGTAGGCGCCGGCCATCTGCGCCGGCGTGACCGAGCCGGTGCCCAGCGCCATCGTCAGGTTCTTCGGATGCTTGGCCGGGTCGAAGCCGAACTTGCCCAGGTAGGTGTGCGCGTACGGCACCGTGATCGCGCGCAGGATGCGCACCGACACAACGTTCTTGGACTCGGCCAGCGCGTAGCGCATGGTGATCGGGCCGTCAAACTTGCCGTCGTCGTTGCGCGGGCTCCATGCCTCGTTGCCCGTTTCGGCGCCGGTCAGCTCGAGCGGCACGTCGTTGATCAAGGTGGCCGGCGAAAAGCCTTTTTCCAGCGCGGCCGAATAGACGAACGGCTTGATCGCCGAGCCGGGCTGACGCCACGCCTGCGTGACGTGGTTGAACTTTTGCAGGTTGTAGTCGAAGCCGCCGACCATGGCGTGGTAGCCGCCGCTGACGGCGTCGACCGACACGAACGCGGCCGCCACCTGCGGCACCTGCGAGATGGCCCAGGCGTTCTTGTTGCCCTGCGTGATGCGGATCACGGCGCCCGGGCGCAGGCGCAGCGCGTCCTTGGCCTTGTCGGTCAGCGCGTTGGCGGCCAGGCGCAGGCCGTCGCCGCTGATGGTGATCTCCTCGCCGCCGGGGTTCTGCACCTTGACCGCCTTCGGCCCGGTCTCGAGCACCACGGCCGGGATCAGGCGGTCGCTGCTCGGGCGGCGCTGCAGCGCCTCCTCGATGGCGTCGTCGCGCTCCTCCTCGCCGGCCGGCAGCGTGATGAACGCCTCCGGGCCGCGGTAGCCGTGGCGCTGGTCGTAATTGAGCACGTTGCGGCGCACCGATTCGTAGGCCGCGTCCTGGTCGGCCTTGACGATGGTGGTGTAGACGCTGATGCCCTTGGTGTAGGCGTCCTCCTTGAACTGCGCGTAGACCGCCTGGCGCGCCAGTTCGGCCACGTATTCGGCGTGGGTGTCGAACTGCTGGCCGCGGTTGCGCACGTGTAGCGTCTCGTGCAGCGCCTTCTGGTACTGGTCCTCGGTGATGTAGTCCAGGTCGCGCATGGACTTGAGCACCACGTGCTGGCGCTGCTTGGCGCGCTTGGGATTGACGGCCGGGTTGTGGCGGGCCGGATTCTGTGGCAGGCCGGCCAGCATCGCCATCTCGGCGATGTCCAGGTCCTTCAACGACTTGCCGAAGTAGACCTGGGCCGCCGCGCCGAAACCGAAGGAGCGCTGGCCGAGGT
>JBDSKP010000142.1:0-4050 GCA_039916925.1 Duganella sp. | reverse complement strand
CGTCGGCGCTGGCCGCGTCGCGAACGATCAATCGGTCGGGCGTGCGCCGCAACAGCACGCGCGTGGCCTCGCCCAGGCCCGGTTTGATCAGGTTGCGGTCGGCGATGCCGTGCCGGCGCATGGCCGTCTCCATATAGTCGCGCGATACCCGCGCCGCCGTCGCGCGCGCGGCGTCGGTTTCGGCGGTGGCGCCGGCCGGCGCGCCCGTGCCGCCCTCGGCACACTTTTGCGCCAGCGCGACCAGGCGGTCGGCGAAGGCGCGCGACTGGTCCTGCGGCTCGAACTCGGCGTAATACACGCAGCCATGGAAATCGTCCGGACCGATGGCGTCGTTCAGGATCGAGCGGCTCACCAGGCCGGACACGGTGGCGTTCAATATGCTCGACGGTATCAGATAATCGTCGTGGGCGGCGGCGCAGGCGGCCACGCCGGCCAGGTCGGACAGCACATACAGGCCGCTGTCGATGTGGCAGCCGTGGCCGGCGTTGAAGGCGGCCATGCTGGCGCGCAGCTCGGCGGCGATGACGCCCTTGCCGGTCCAGCCGTCGATGAACACGATCGACTCCGGCGCGTGGCCCTGCGCCAGGATGTACTCCAGCGCGACCCGGTCGATGCCGCGGTCGCGGATGATCGACAGCGAATAGTGCGCCACGTCGCGCCCGAACACGCCGCCGAGCAGGCGCTTGAGCACCACCCCGACCGGCGTGCCGGCGCGCGCCAGCGACACCAGCGTGATGGCGCCGGCGCGGCGGCCCGCGATCAGGCCGGCCAGGGTCACGCAGTCGCGCGCCATGCGCTCCAGGTTGGCGGCGCAGGCCTGGCCGAACACGTCCAGATAGCGCGCCGACGGCAGCGACTCGCGCGACAGCATCTCGCTGTAGTGGCGCCGACCCGACTGGATCAGGCGCTCCTTGTCGGGCACGTCGACGAACGACGCCAGCGCCAGCGGCTTGAGCAGGAAGCGCACGTCGTCGTCGTGGTAGCTGCCGCTGAAGTTCATAGCGGCTCCAGGGCCATGGCCGCCAGTTGCGTGCCGCGCGGGATGATGGCGTAGTCGCAGGCGGCCATGAAGCGCGCGTCCGAGCGGCTGTCGCCGATGCCGAAGGTCAGCAGCGGGCCATGCTCGGCGCGCAGGCGCTCGGTGACGTAGGCCACCGCGTGCGACTTGTTGAGCGCGTTCGGCAGCACGGCCAGGTTGTTGCCGTTGCGGTGGATGAAGTAACCGTGGCCGCGCGTCTCCAGCCACGGGCGCACCACCTCGCGCTCGATCGGTGCGAGCCGCTCGGCGATCTTGTCGGCGTCCTTGAAGACCAGGTAGAACGGAATCGAAAAATCCTCGATCACGCGGCAACGCCCGCGCTGGCCCGCGCCGGCGACGAAGGCGTCGATCAGACCGGCCAGCTCGGACAGGCCTTCCTGCGCCGCCAGCATCAACGGGCGCATGCGCTCTAGCCACGCGCGGTCGGCGCTGCCGTCGGGCAGCAGCACCACGCCGCCGTAATTGATCACCGCGTAGCTGTGGAAGTTCAGCTTGACGCGGCTGAACGCATCCTGGTTGCGCGCGGTCGCCGGGATGACCGTCATGCCGTCGTCCATGAACTCGAACAGCGCGCGCTGGCCGGCGGTGGTGAACGAGCAGGCGACGCCGTCCTTGAGCACGGCGGCCGGCTGCAGGTCGTCGCGGCCGCCGCATTTTTCCAGCGATTGGAACAGCGTGTCGTCCAGGTCAGCGAACAGGAATTTCTTCAATCAGGGCCTCACTCATAAAATGGAACAGACGCGCCTTGAGCGGCGCGGCCAGCTCGAACAACGCGGCGTTGGGCGGCGTCTCGTGGCAGATGAACACATGGTCGTACTGGCCGGGTTGGACGTTGTACAGAAAATTGGGGATGCCCTCGCCGTAGTTGTCGGTAAATGCCAACGTGTGCGAGACCGCGCCCCAGCGCCGGATCGGCGAGCGCGTGGTCGACTGCACCGCCACCTCGACGCCGTCGCGCGCCAGCCCGGCGCCCAGCACATACGCCGCGTGCATGAATTCGCCGGTGCCCAGCACCAGCACCTTCTGGCCGGCGCCGATGCCGGCCGCCAGCCGCGCCACGAACGCCGCCGGCACCAACAGCGGCGCGGTCAGGCCGCGACGGCCGAACGCCGCGCTGGCGCCGCGCTCGGCATCGGCGTCGAAGCGCTGGGCCGGCGCCGCGCCCGATTCGACCACGCCCGGCGTGAAGCGATAGCTGCCGTGCAGGCAGGCGCCCAGCGTCATCGGCACGGCGCAGCGCGCCGCCAGCGACGCGGCGCCCTCCGCGCCCATGAAGTTGGTGATGACCGCCAGGTGCAGGTGCGCGAGGGTAGGCTGAACCTCACGGCAGGCGTTCAGCAGATTGAGGAAGGTGTTGCCGGTGCTGGCTTCGTCGTCGACCAGCACCAGCGAGCGCATGCCCGCGAACAGCTCGCGCTGCGCCGGATCGGCCGGCCAATGCAGGAATTGGCGCGGCGCGTGGCTGTGCGCCTCTTCGAATTCGATCAGCGGCTCGCGGCCGACCCGGTAGCGGGTGGTGTGCAGGAACAGCGCCGGCTGGTCCGGATGGGCGCGTTGCCACGCCTCGAACATACCTTGGCCCAGGCCGATGCCGGTTTCGGCCATCGAGATGAACACCACCGGTCCCGGCAGCTCCGGCACGCCGGCGGCCAGGCGCTCGTGGATCTCGGCCATGCGTTGCGGCGCCACCGGCCAGTGCTTGCCCAGCACCTTGCTCAGGAACAGGAAACCGCGCTTGGCGTTGTCGCGCGCGGCGAAGCCGAGCAGGCTGTCGGGCGCGAACGCGCTGTCGGTCACGCGCAACTGCAAGGTGCCGGTCGGCAGCTCCACCTCGACCTCGCCGGGGAATGGCGACGGCCCGTTCATGGCAGCTCCACGGCCGTGCCCAGCTCGCCGACGCGCAACCCGTCGCGCACCGGCGCCGGCGCCAGCCCCTGATGGCCGTCGACAAACGCGCGCAACGCCAGATACGGCAGGTTCGGCCCGGCCAGGCAGGCCATGCCGATGCCGCCCGAGGCGCGGGCGTTGATTTCCAGCAGACGCAGGCCGTCGCGGCCTTCGCGGAACTGCACGTTGAACATGCCGCTCAGGCCGAAATCGGCCGCCAGTTGCTTGCACGAGGCGACGATGTCGGCGCGCATGTCGATCAACTGGCCGTGGCCGGGCTGGGGCAGCTTCTTGCGCGCCACCGCGCTGACCAGATGGCCGTCGGCGCCGACGCAATCGACGCTGTATTCGTGGCCGCCGAGATACTCCATCAGCAGCATCGTGCGGAACCGCTCCAGCTCCGCCAAGCCACGGCGCAGGTCGCCAAGGCCGATGCGGTAGCTGGAACCGGCCAACAGCAGCGCGGCGCTGCCGCGTTCCTCGTCGAGCACGCTGAAGCCGAGGCCGTAGACCGAGCGCGCCGGCTTGACGCACAGCGTCTCGTGCCGCGCGCGCAGTTCGGCGTGGGCGGCGTCGAACTGGCCGATGTCGCTGAAAACGCGGAACTCCGGCGGCGGCGCCAGCGGCAGCTTGACCGTCGCGTAGAAGGCGGCCTTGTCGTCGATCAACTCGAGCTTGTCCGGCGCGGCGGCGCTGAGCATGCGCACGCCGTGCTCCAGGAAACGCCCGCGCGCCGCGCTCAGCGCCGCCGCGTGCTTGGTCGGCACGAAGACGTCGACTTTTTGCTCGCGGCAAAACGCCAGACACCAGTCGACATAGTCGGGCGCCGCCAGCCCGGTCGGCTCGACGTGGAACGCGTGCGCGACGCCGGCCGCCGACGAATGGGCGTGCGCGTGCGTGTAAATGGTATGGAAGCGCCCGTCCTCGTCGGCCTCGCGGACCAGCCGGAGCACGGTGGCGATGGAAGAGAACGCGCTGTTATACCAAATGCGCCAAATGCGGGTGGTCATAGCGACTCCTCGGCCAAAACGGGGTGTGGTCCCGTGCTCGGGTAAATACTCATGCCGTCCTCGTTTGATCAATGATGAAAAGTGCGCGCACGTGCAAACCGGGAGACGACGGCC
>JBDSKP010000141.1:0-9331 GCA_039916925.1 Duganella sp. | reverse complement strand
CTGAAACACGCGATGCAGCAGTTCCAATGGTCGGGCCGCGCCTACCACCGCATCCTGCGCGTGGCCCGTACCATCGCCGACCTCGCCCAAGCGGAGCGCATTGGCGAGCCGCACGTCGGCGAGGCCGTGCAGTACCGGCGCGCCCTGCGCGACCGGTAGCACCAAGTCGAACCACACGTCGGCGTGACGGCGAGCGGCGGACGCAGGGACGGCCGGCCGATGGCAGAAATCGTCGGAACGATGTCCTTTCGCACATCGGCCATCTCCTCTATAGTTATTCCAACATTAATGATTTGAAAACCGGCCCCATGAACCACGCAGCCAGTCCCGCCAGCATCACCCGCAAGATCGTCATGTTCGCCTTCGACGGCGTCGAGCTGCTCGACGTGGCCGGGCCGCTCGAGGCGTTCGCCACGGCCTCGGCCCTGATCGGCGGGTCGGTGCCCGGCTATACGGTGGAGATCGCGTCGGAACGGCGCGGCATGATACGCACCGCCTCCGGCCTGACGATCGAGGCGGTCAGCGACTTTGGCGCCGTGCGCGGCGTCGACACGCTGCTGATCGCCGGCGGCGCCTCGGTGGTGCGCGCCTGCGCGCGGCCGACGCTGGTCGGCGTGCTCAAGGAACAGGCCGGCCGCGTGCGCCGTGTCGGCTCGGTGTGCACGGGCGCCATGCTGCTGGCCGAGGCCGGCCTGCTCGACGGCCGCCGCGCCGTCACGCACTGGAACTGGTGCGACCGGCTGGCGCGCGGCTACCCCGCCGTCCGGGTCGAGCGCGCGCCGATCTATATCACCGACGGGCCCGTCTGGACCTCGGCCGGCGTGACCGCCGGCATCGACCTGGCGCTGGCGATGATCGAGGACGACTTCGGCGCGCCGGTGGCGCTGCGGGTGGCGCGCGAGCTGGTGATGTTCCTGCGCCGGCCGGGCGGCCAGTCGCAGTTCGGCGTCGACACCGGGCAGCCGCGGTCGGGCCGCGACGAGACCATGCGCCGGCTCCAGGACATCATCTTCGACCAGCCCGACGCCGACCTGTCGGTGGAGGCGCTGGCGCGCCACGCGGCCATGAGCCCGCGCAATTTTGCCCGCGTGTTCAAGCGCGAAACGGGCTCGCCGCCGGCCGAATACGTCGAGCGCGCGCGCCTCGCGCACGCGCGCCGCCTGCTCGAAAGCACCGGTGCGACGGTCGGAGCGATCGCCGCGTCCTGCGGCTTCCGCAGCGCCGACGTGATGCGCCGCGCCTTCCTGCGCTATCTGCAGGCCACGCCCACCGATTACCGCGAGCGCTTTGCCGCCAGCGACGACGCGCGCCACGCCGCCGCCCCGCCCCCTTTTTAATCACCCCTGAGAAAGGAAACACAGATGGATAAGCAATTCGAAGATGTAGCGGCCCGTCATGACCGCCTGAAGACCTTGCACGTTGGCATACTGGTGTTCCCCGGCGTCGAGGTGCTCGACTTCGCCGGTCCGTTCGAAGTGTTCTCGGTCGCCTCGCGCGTGTCCAAGCGCGACCTCGGCGTCGCGCAGCCGTTCACGGTGTCGCTGATCGGCGCCCGCCGCGACACCATCGAGGCGCGCCACGGCATGGGCGTGCTGCCCCACTACGGTTTTGACGACGCGCCGGCGGTAGACCTGCTGATCGTGCCAGGTGGCCTGATGGCCCAGCCGCTGGATTGCGCGCTCACGCAAGCCTGGGTCCAGCGCGCCAGCGAACAGGCCGCGCTGACGGCGTCGGTCTGCACCGGCGCCTTCCTGCTCGGCAAACTCGGCCTGCTTGACGGCCGCCCCGTCACCACCCACTGGGAGGACGTCGACGAGCTGCGCGCGGCATTCCCGCAGCTCGATGTGCGGGAAAACACCCCTTTCGTCGACACCGGCCGCGTGGTTACCTCCGGCGGAATTTCGGCCGGCATCGGCATGAGCCTGCACCTGGTCGAGCGCGTCCTGGGCGCCGGGATGGCCGCCGCCACCGCGCGCCAGATGGAATACGACTGGACGCCTTCCGGTTTGGTGGCTTGAGAAGAGAGCTCCTCACCATCCGAGTATATGGACTCGGCCCAGCACGAATTGACGGCGCTCACGAGGGGAGCGCCGCGCCATTTTCCAACTCGGCTTTAAAGTGTTTTCAGATATCAAGACTATGCGGAACGGCCCGGCCCGGACTACGATCGTCACCAGTCGCCAACCAGAGATTCCCATGTCCGATCAAACCCGCAAAACACTCGCCCTGCTTTCCTCCTGCCTGGCCTTCGTCATCGTCATACTCGATGTCAGCGTGGTCAACGTCGCGCTGAAAAGCCTGCATGCCGAATTCCCAAGCACCATCGCCCAACTTGAATGGGTGGTCAACGGCTACACGCTCACCTTTGCCGCCTTCCTTCTCACCGCCGGGGCGTTGGGCGACCAGTTGGGGCCGAAAAAATTGTTCATCGCCGGCTTCCTTTTGTTCGCGCTGGCTTCCTTTCTTTGCGCCTTGGCGCCCGATCTGCCGGCGCTGATCATTTACCGGCTGCTGCAGGGACTGGGCGCGGCGCTGGTGGTGCCGGCGTCGCTGGCGATCGTCAACCAAACCTTCCCCGAGAAAAATGCGCGCAGTCGGGCCATCAGCGTCTGGGCGGCGTCCGGCGGAATGGCGTTGGCGCTGGGCCCGGTGTTTGGCGGATTGTTGATTTCCATGGCCAACTGGCGGGCGATTTTCCTCGTCAACGTTCCCATCGCTTTGGTCGGCAGCATCATCGCCTGGCGCTGCGTCAAGCAGGACGGCGCCAATACGGCCGGCCGCGTTATCGATATGTCGGGACAGATGCTGGCCGCTTTGGCGCTCGGCGGATTTACGCTGGCATTGATACAGGTGGGCTCTTCCGGCGTCCGGTCTCCCCTCGTGATCGGTGGCATGAGCTTGTTCGTGCTCACGGGCCTGGCGTTCGTCTACGTGGAAAACAGCAAAGAACAAGCGATGCTGCCGTTGTACCTGTTCAAGAACAGCCATTTCGCTAGCTCGTCCGTGATCGGGATTCTGGTCAACTTCGCGTTCTATGGCTCGATCTTCTTGTTCAGCCTGTTCTTCCAATACGCTTGGTCGTATTCGCCACTGGACACCGGGCTGGCGTTTTTGCCGATGACGGGTTCGATCATGATCGCCAACCTGCTGTGCGGGAAATTGATGGTGAAGCACGGCTACCGCGTGGTGCTGGCCTGCGGCAGCCTGCTGGCGGCTTTCGGTTATCTTGCGATGGTGCCGTTTGTCGGCGATGGCCGGTATGCCCACATCGGCGCGCAGTTCGTCATCGCAGGATTCGGCATCGGCTTGACGGTGCCGGCGATGACCAACGCCATGGTGTCGTCAACCGAGCCGCGATTTATCGGCATCGCATCCGGCGTGCTCAACGCCTCGCGCCAGATCGGCGGATTGATCGGCGTCGCGTCGGTCGGTTTGATCGTCGGCGGCGTGACATCTGAACGTTTTGCCGGCGGCATGGTTCCGGCCTTGCTATGCTCGATAGCGGCCTTGTCCATCGCCAGCGCGATCAGTGTTGCCGGCCTGCGCAAAGTCGACCACGCGCTCACGCGAATTCATCGAGTATGAAACGGATGAACTCCTTCAATCTGGACGGCATGAAGTCCATTTTCCGGTACACCAGATGCATTTCCCGATCCGCGAGGCGATAGTTCGGCAACAGGCGAACCAGCTGGCCACTGTCGAGCCATGGCTTGGCCAGAATCTCCGGTATCAGCGCGATACCGGTGCCCTTCAAGACCATCGCGCAGGCTCCGTGCGCATCGTTCACCTGCATTTTGAACGGCACATCCACCGTATGCGCGCCGCCGGCGGCGTCGAGAAATTCCCACGTGCTTTGCAGCCGGTTCCAGACCGTCTTGTGATCGAAGTAGGTCGCCACGCACAGATGCTCGGCCAGCCCGGCTGGCGTCGATGGCGGCGCATTGCCGGCCAAGTACGCGGGCGAGGCGCACAACACCACTGCGTACGGACGCAACGGCCGGGCCACCAGATTGGAGTCGGACAGCGGGCCAAGCCGGATCGCCGCGTCGTAACGGGTCGTGGTCATATCGACGATATCGTCGCCGAGGGTGACATCGATGCGTATCCCCGGATGGCGCGCGTAGAATTCGCTCAGGCGCGGCAGAAAGGCGGCGATGCCGAATGTCCTGGGCGCCGTGAGCTGTAGCGTCCCCTCCAGATTGCCGGTGAAATTCGAGGCGACGTCCGCGCTCTCCTTCATCATCGCCAGCACCGACTGGCAGATGCCGTAGTAGTAGGTTCCGAAGTCGGTGATCGACAGTTTTCTGGTCGTGCGGACAACCAGCGCCGTTCCCAGATCCTCCTCGAGATATTTGAGGTAGTTGCTCACCATCGAAACGGAAAGGTTGGCATCGCGGGCAGCGACCGTCAGGCTCAGCTTATCCACCACCTTGACGAAAACCTGCATAGCCTTCAATTTATCCATTACGCTCACATCTCCCACTGGAACTTGACCGTCAGCGACTTGCCCACCATGTCCGGCGCGCGCGTCCTGTCGCGCGAATAGCCGACCGACAGCGAGCGGCCGTGGCGCCACAGGTGGCGGTACAGCAGCGAACGGTGCATCTGCCGGTCGGCCCACGGCTCCAGCCCCGAGACGCCGTCGTCGCGCCGCGCGGCCGATGTGTTCTGCGCCAACAGCCGCAGCGAGTCTGCCGGCGTGAAGTGCAGCATGCCCAACCAGCGCCAGCCATTGTCGACGAAGGCCGGACGCCCGAGCGTGCCCTGCACCCAGGCGCGGTTGACGCGCTGGTCCAGTTCCATCGCCCAGCCGCGCGGCAGCGCGAAACGCAGCGCCACTTCAAGCACCGCGTTGCCGCCGCGGCCGACACGGTCGGCATCGACGTCGAGCTGCTTGCCGAGCGTCACCTCGGATTTGATCCTGGCCAGCCACGGCAGCGGCGAGCTTTCCAGCCCGAAGTGCAGCGCCGGCACGTCGTGCAGCGGCCCCTCGCGGCGCCCGCGCTGCTGGTCGAAGCCGAGGTTGGCCCAGAAGTCGGTCTGGCGCGCGGCGCGGAACCAGATGCCAGGCTGCAGCTTGCGCTCGACGATCTGCTTGCCCGGCTGGCCCGAGAACGCATCGGACACCGTGCGGATCTCGTGCAGGCCCAGGTGCGCCTCCATCTCGTATGCCTGGAACGCCGTGTCGGCGAAGCCGAGACGGTGCGGCCCCAGTCTGCGGTTGAGATTGATGTCGGCCTTGACGATGCCGGTCTGCGGCACGAAGCCGTTGTCGTTGACGAAGCCGGGGCCGACCGCCTCCAGCTTCAGCTCGTTCCACCAATCCTCCGACAGGTGGGTGTACTTGCCCGACGCATAGGCGCCGTTGCGCGCCGGCACCCGCAGCGTGGCCGCCACCGGCGCGTCGACGAAGCCGGCGCTGGTTTGCGAGCGCATCAGCAGCCACGCCGCCTGTTGGCCGTCGCCGCGCCATTGGCCGTCGAGGCCGAACACCTGGTTGGCGCCGGCGTCGCCGTAGTCGCGCCGCGAGACGAAGGCGCCCAGCAGCGCGCCGTCGCCGTGCCAGCGCGCGCGCAGTAGGCTGGTCAGGGTGCGCCGCGTCTGATCGTACTCGGCCGTCTCGTACGGCCCGCCGCGCAGCACCACGCCGCCCTGCTGGTCGCGCAGGCTCATCGCCGTGGCGTCGGCCTCGGCCGCGCGCCAGGTGCCGCGCAGTCCCCATTCCGGATCGGCCACGGTGCGCGAGTAGAACGCCGCCAGCGGCAACCCGAGCACGTCGGCGCTCTCGAGGAAGAAGCCGCGCTTCTCCGGCAGGCTCAGCGCGATGCGGCTGGCGCCGGACGACGTCGGTTCGTCGATCTCGACCTGCGAGAAGTCCGGGTTCAACGTGGCGTTGAAGACCATGTCGGCGCGCGGCCGGGCGTTGATCTCCAGTCCCACGCTGCCGTTGTTGGCGCGGTGCAGGCCGGCGCCGTCGGCGTCGCTGTTCGAACGCAAGGTCAGCTCCGGCCTCAGTTCGAGGAAGCTGCGGTCGCGCACGGCGGCGACCGTGCCGCCCATGCCGTCGATATCCTGCATCACGCCGATGTGGCCGATCGTGTCGGTGGTCAGCGGCGTGCTGGTCAGCAGCAGGCCGCCGGCGTGCGGCACGCTGCGTTCGATCATCACGCGCCAGGTCTTGCCGTCGGCATAGGGAAAGCGCAGGTTCGACAACGGCCAGCGCACCTCCATCGTGTAGCCGTCGGGCAGGCGCCGGACGGCGGCGTCGATCGGGAAGTCGGGGCCGAGGTCGGACTCGTCCTCGTCGGCGCGGTAGATGCCGTCGCTCAGCACGCCGGCGATGTTGACGCGCACGAACTGGGCGGCGCGGCCGTGGCCGGTCGGGTCGAGCCAGATGCCGATGAAGTCCTGGTCCGTGCCGACCTTGTCGCGCCGCGCCAGCGAGCCGCGCATGCGCTCGGGCGTGGCGTCCCAGGCGCGGATGCCGAACACCAGCGCGCCGTCGTCGATCAGCAGGCGCACGCTGGTGCGCAGCGCGGGCGGCGCCGCTTTGCCGCTGTTCGGTAGAAACTCGTGGAAGGTGTCGAACTCGCGCGCGGTGTGCCAGGCGTCCTCGTCGAGCAAGCCGTCGACCTTCAGCGGCGAAGCGGCGTCGATCAGCCGCGCCGGCAGCGCCGCCACCTTGCGCGGCTCGATGTCGATGGCGCAGGCGTCGCCCGCCACGGCCAGGCAGCACAGAATCACCGTGCCGATGCCCGCCCGCCCACTGCTCAATAATTTGATTAAATGCTCCAATATTGCCTTCGGTTCGTCCGCAGGCAAGCGTGCCGCGCGGGCGATAGTTTAAACTAAACAATATCTTTTTGAGAACTTTCTTGGCGAAGACCAGCCGCCGCCCGCAAATGACCGGCATTGTGAAATCCACCAAGTCGCGTAATGATTCTTCCCATCTGAATCTGGAAGCATGGTTGCGCTCATTCTTATCTGCTAATCTTTTTTTTGGATTTAACAACCGACCGAGCGACCTCGGCCACCGAATCGGCGTGGCCCTCGTCTTATCGGCGCGGAGCACGCGAGGTGCTCCAGTGAGCGCTGCCCAAGCAGCGCCTATAACTGGAGACATGTCATGCGCATCACCACCCTAGGCCGCAAACAACGCCCTGCAATCGCATTTTCCCTGATGGTTTCGGCCGTTGCCGCCACCTTGCTGTACACGCCGGCGCAAGCGCAGGACACGCGCGACGTGCGCGAGCCGACGCTGCCGAAGTCCTGCGCGGTATTGACCGCCGAAGCCGCCAAGCCCGGCCGCGACGACGCCGCGCGCATCCAGCAAGCCATCGACCGCTGCGCGCAAGGCGGCGCGGTGCGCCTGGCGCCGGGCGACAAGGGCAACGCCGGCTTCACCGCCGGTCCGCTGACCCTGCCCAGCGGCGTGACGCTGGTCGTCGATGCCGGCGTAACCTTGTACGCCAGCACCAATCCGATGCTGTTCGACAACGGTGAAAAAACCTGCGGCACGCTGGACGCGGCCGGCAACGGCTGCCGTCCCTTCATCACCGTCAGCGGCGCCAGGGGCGCGGGCATCATGGGCGACGGCGCCATCGACGGCCAGGGCGGCCACCTGATCGACGGCAAGACCGAGACCTGGTGGCAAATCGCCCGCCGCGCGCAAAAGGAAAAGCTGCGCCAGAACGTGCCGCGCCTGATCCAGATCGACAACGCGCGCGACTTCACGCTGTACCGCGTCACCTTGCGCAACTCGCCCAACTTCCACGTCGCCATGAACAAGGTCGACGGCTTCACCGCCTGGGGCGTGCGCATCGACACGCCGCACGACGCGCGCAACAGCGACGGCATCGATCCCGGCGCGTCGCGCAACGTCACCATCGCCCACAGCTACATCCGCACCGGCGACGACAACATTGCCATCAAGGCCGGCAACAACGGCATGAGCGAGAACATCTCGATCCTGCACAACCACTTCTACAGCGGCCATGGCATGTCCATCGGCAGCGAGACCAACGGCGGCGTGCGCAACGTGCTGGTCGACGACCTGGACATGGACGGCACCACCTCCGGCCTGCGCATCAAGAGCAACGACCGGCGCGGCGGCGTGGTCAACGGCATCGTCTACCGCAACGTTTGCCTGCGCGGCAACCGCTGGCCCTTGTATATCGACACCAATTACGAGCCCGGCCCGGCGGGCCAGCTGATTCCGTCGTACAGCGGCGTGCGCATGGAAAACGTCCACAGCCTCACGCCGGGGCAAGTGATCCTGCAGGGCTACGACGACGCCCGTCCGCTGCGGCTGGCGCTGAAGGATGTCGTGGTCGACGGCGATCCGCCGGTCAAGACCGCGTTCATCCAGCTCGACGGCCGGCTCAACGCGCCGGAAGCGCGGGCGCTTGACTGCGCCAAGCGCTTCGTCCCCTTCCCCGAGGGTCCCGGGAGCTGGCCTGTCAAACTCGCGGGACAATAACCATGCGTAAACTCTTATCCGTCCTCTTCATTGCGGCGTTGCCGCTGCATTGCCATGCCGCCGACGCCGCGTGGCGGCTCGCCCCGGCCGCGCACGCCACCGAGGTCCCGGTCGATACGCCGCTGCGCATCGTCTTCGACCGGGCGCCGCCGGCCCCGGGCCCGGGCTCGGTGCGCATCTTCCGCGCCGCCGACGGCGTCATGGTCGACGAGCTGCGCGGCGGCGAGGATGTCGACGCCATCGGCCACGCGCAGCAGGAATACAAGCGCGTGGTGCGCTACACGCCGATCACGGTGCGCGACGCGACCGCGACGATCCGCCTCCACAGCGCCCGGCTCGACTACGACACCGAATACACGGTCGTCGTCGACTCCGGCGTGTTCGGCACCGCCGGCATCGCCCCGTGGACGTTCCGCACCCGCGCCGCGCCGCCGACCGGCAACAGCCTGACGGTGGACGACGAAGGCCCGGCCGATTTCCGCACGCCCCAGGGTGCGCTGAACCACGCGATGCGCACGCTGCCGCGCGCCGCGCCGGTGGCCATCAACATCGCCAACGGCCGCTACGACCAGTTGCTCTACCTGCGCGGCAAGGACAACATCACCTTGCACGGCGAAAGCCGCGACGGCGTCATTCTGGAAGCGACCAACAACGACGGCATCAATCCCGGCACGGGCGCCGGCCGCGGGCCGCGGTCGCCGGCGGCCAACGGCGGCCGCTCGGTGTTGCTGATCGAGGACGCCGACATGGTCACGCTCGACAATCTGACGCTGGTCAACAACACCGTGCGCGCGCAAAGCAAGGGCGGGCAGGCGGAGACGCTGGTCTTCAGCAACGACCGGGGCCGGCTGG
>JBDSKP010000140.1:0-6457 GCA_039916925.1 Duganella sp. | reverse complement strand
GGTCCCCGAAGGCAGCTTCGCGCTGGCCGGCATCGGCTGCCATGTGATGGCCACCGCGATCTACCCGGACATGAACAAGCTGACCACCCACATGGGCGGCGAAGGCGCGCCGTGGATCGGCCAGGCCGCGTTCTCCAAGGTCCCGCACGTGTTCCAGAACCTGGGCGACGGCACTTATTTCCACTCCGGCTACCTGGCCATCCGCGCGGCGGTGGCGGCCAAGGTCAACATCACCTACAAGATCCTGTTCAACGACGCCGTCGCCATGACCGGCGGCCAGCAGTTCGACGGACCGCTCGATCCGGGCATGATCTCGCGCCAGATCGCGGCCGAGGGCGTGACGCCGATCATCGTTGTCACCGACGAGCCGGAGAAGTACCCGCACGATTACAAATGGGCCGAAGGCGTGACCGTGCGCCATCGCAGCGATTTGATGGACGTGCAGCGCGAGTTGCGCGACAAGCCGGGCGTGTCGGCCATGATCTACGATCAGACCTGCGCCTCCGAGAAGCGTCGCCGCCGGAAGCGCAACGAGTATCCGGATCCGGCCAAGCGCGCCGTCATCAACGAAGCCGTCTGCGAAGGCTGCGGCGATTGCTCGGTGCAGTCGAACTGCCTGTCGGTTGAGCCGCTGGAGACGGAATTGGGCCGCAAGCGCCAGATCAACCAGTCGTCGTGCAACAAGGACTTCTCGTGCACCACCGGTTTCTGCCCGAGCTTTGTGACGGTCGAAGGCGGCGCGTTGAAGAAGCCGAAGAAGGCGGCCACCGGTGACGGCCCCGCCGCAGTATTGCCGATGCCGGCCCTGCCGTCGACGGACACGCCGTACGGCATCCTGATCACCGGCATCGGCGGCACCGGCGTGGTCACCGTCGGCCAGATCCTGGCCGTGGCGGCGCACGTCGAAGGCAAGGGCGCCATCGTGCTGGACATGAGCGGACTGGCGCAAAAGGGCGGTCCGGTGATGTCGCACGTGCGCCTGGCCGACAACCAGGCCGATTTGCACTCGACCCGCGTCGGCACCGGCAGCGCCGACCTGGTGATCGGCTGCGATTTGATCGTCACCGCCAGCCGCGACGCGTTGTCGCGCATGGGCGAGGGCCGCACGCACGCCATGATCAACTCGACCGGTTCGTCGACCGCCGCCTTCGTCAAGAATCCGGACTGGCAGTTCCCGGACGCCGGCTCGCGCGGCGAGATCCTGCGCGCCTGCGGCAGCGACCACGTGGACTTTGTCGACGCCGGCCAGATCGCCACCGCGCTGATGGGCGACTCGATCGCCACCAACATGTTCATGCTCGGTTACGCGTTCCAGAAGGGCCATGTGCCGCTGAGCGAAGCCTCGCTCATCAAGGCGATCGAGTTGAACGCGATCTCGGTCAACTTCAACAAGTCCGCCTTTCACTGGGGCCGCACCGCCGCGCACGATCTGGGTTCGGTCACCAAGCTGACCACGCCGGCGAAGGTGATCGAGTTCAAACGCACGCAGACCCTGGACGATATCGTCAACCGTCGCGTGGAGCTGCTGACCGCGTATCAGAACGCAGATTATGCTAAACAGTATAAATCGTTTGTTGACCAGGTCCGGGCGGAGGAGGGCAAGCTGGGCAAGGGCACCCGTCTGACCGAAGCGGTGGCGCGTTACTACTACAAGCTGATGGCGTACAAGGACGAGTATGAAGTCGCCCGCCTGTACACGGACGGCGCGTTCCAGCAGAAGATCGCCGGCATGTTCGAGGGCGACATCAAGCTCAAGTTCCACCTGGCACCCCCGCTGCTGGCCAAGCACGACGCCAGCGGTCATTTGATCAAGCAGGAATTCGGTCCGTGGATGATGAAGGCGTTCGGCTTGCTGGCCAAATTCAAAGGCTTGCGCGGCACGGCGCTCGACGTGTTCGGCTACACGGCGGAGCGCAAGATGGAACGCGCGCTGATCGGCGAATATCGTCAGACGGTGGCTTCGTTGCTGCCCAAGCTGACGGCGGAAAATCTGGCGCAGGCGGTGGCCATCGCCAGCATCCCCGAAGATATTCGCGGCTACGGGCATGTGAAAGAGCGCCACCTGAAGTCGGCCAAGCAAAAAGAGGCGACGCTGTTGGCCGCTTTCGGCAAGCCGGTGGATAGTCACACCCACGCCGCCTGAGGCCATATCTGAAACACGTAGGGCGGATTAGCGAAGCGTAATCGGCCATGCATGCGTCTCGTTGGCGCATGCATGGCCGATTACGGCGTTCCGCCTAATCCGCCCTACGTGGATTTTGGATTTTCTTTACTCAAACCTTGCGTAAAGAGCAAACGGTATCGAACCACGCCTGCATGCCCACCAGCGGCTGCGGGTTGATCGGCAACAGCGCGTTGATGTTGACGCCGTTGCCTTTGCCGCCGTTCCTCTCGTCCCACCACACCCCGGCGTTCAAGTCGTCGAGCGCCGGCGCGGGACCGAAGCCCTTGGCCGCGTCGGGCGCGATGCCGCGCGCCGCCACCTCCACCCTGCGGCCGTTGCGGCCCTCGCTGGCGCGCCCGCCGCTGATCCAGCCCACCGAATTCGACACCGCCACCACGCGCGGGTGGATGCCGCGCGTGACGAACACCCGCATCCGCGCCGACCCCATTTTCTCGCCGGTGCCGCGATAGGCCTGCTGGCCGGCCTGGTCCGCCGGGCCGGAGCGCGGCCGGTACGTGGTCAGTTCGACCATGTCGCCGCTTTTGAGGCCGAGCTTTTTGGCCACGCCGGCGTTGATCCACATCGGATTGTCGTGCACGATCTCCACCAGGTATTTTTGCGACGCGGTGCGCGCTTGCGTGTGGACGTTCCACTTGAACGTGGTCAGGATGAAGCGGTCCGCCGGCAGCTTGTGGTGCGATGGAATCTGCGCGAACGTCGGCAGGCCGTCGTCGACGATGCCCAGCGTCTTGGCCACCTGCGTGACCTCCGGCGCGTGCACCTCGAACTTGCGCGACGGCGTGCTGAAGCCGCGCACCGCCTTGCCGTCGACCAGCAGGCCGACCGCCGCCTCCTTGCCCTTGTCGTTGGGCCGGTAGATCACGCCGGTGCCGGCGTCGACGCGGCTGCCGTCGAGCTGCTTGTCGCCCAGCGGCTTCTGGTACACCTGGTACGGCTTCGGCTGCGACAGGTCGACATACACGCCGTAATGCTTCATGTAGTCGAAGCCGTCCTTGAACTGCCGCCCGTCCGGCCCCGTGGTCGGCAGCTTGGAGCACTGCACGCGCACGAAATCCTCGTGGCCGCCGAACTGGAAGTATTTGGCCTGCTCGGGTGCCAGCCGGCGGCCGATCTCGAACAGCACGTCGGCGTAGCTGCGCGCTTCGCCCGGCGGCGGCACCAGCGGCTGGCGCAGCGCGACGTAGTGGGTCAGCTCCAGGTTGTTGCGGATGTCCATGCCCCAGCGTTCCAGGTAGGTCGCGTCGGGCAGGATCAAGTCGGCGTAGTGCGCCATCTCCGAATACACCACGTCGGAGCAGGCGTGGAACGGGATCAGCTTCTCGTCGAGCAGCACCTCGACGGTGGTGCTGCGGCCCTCGGGCCACGTCATCGGCGAGCCGATGGTGTAGCTGAGGTAGACGTCCAGCTTGGCGCGGCCCTGGCGCAGGTAGTCGTAGACGATCTGGCCGACCTTCATCTTTTGCCAGCGGTTCGCCAGCGGCCACTCGGGCGGGTCTTCGAGGTCGGTGCGGAGCTTCGGCGCCGGCGGCACCGGCTGCGGTTGCGGGTAGCGGGCGGCCGACAGCTTTTCTTCCAGTCCGTAGCAATAGCCGCCCGGCTTGGCGATCGATCCGACCAGCGCGTTGAGCATCACGACCGCGCGTTCGGCGTTGAAGCCGTTGTAGTGGGCGCCGGTGCCGCGGTTGGTGAAGGCCGCCACGGCCGGGCGCAGGCGCGCGAACTCCAGCGCCAGGCGCTCGATGTCGCGCGCGGCGATGCCGGACAACTTGGCGGCCCATTCCGGCGTGCAGGTGGCCAGCCAGGCGCGCATCGTCTCGAGTCCGGGCTGGACGAACTTGGTGACGAAGTCGTGGTCGATTTCGTTTTCGCGGATGATCACGTGCGCCATCGCCAGCGCGACGGCGCCCTCGGTGCCGGGGAAGGGCTGGTGCCACTCGTCGCTGCGACCGGCCGTGTTGGACAGGCGCACGTCGAAGGTGACCAGTTTGGCGCCGTGGTCGAAGCGCGCCTTGACCACCCGGCTGACCAGGTGCAGGCCGCCCTGGTGCGCCTCGTAGAAGTTGGCGCCGAAGTTGAGGAAGTATTTGCAGCGTTCGGCGTCGATCGACTCCCAGTCGGTCTCGCCCAGCGATACGTAATTGGCGGCGCGCTTGTTGGAGGAGCACAGCGCGCGGTGGTTCAGCTGCACCGGCGTGCCGATCGCGCTCAGGAAGCGGTTGATCTCGGCGTCGATGCGCGAGCGGCCCTGGTGCAGCGCGACGCGCTCCGGATGGCCGCTGGCGATGCTGGCCTTGATCCGTTCTGCCACCTCGGTGTACGCCTGCTCCCAGCTGATGCGCTGCCATTTGCCCTCGCCGCGCGCGCCGACCCGTTTGAGCGGATACAACAATCGTTCCGGATAGTCGTTGATGGTCGGTCCCGACTGGCCCTTGGCGCAGGTCATGTGGCTGCCCATGTTCGGGTCGAGCGGGTTGCCGCGGATTTTGATCACCTTGCCGTCCTGGACGAAGGCCTCGATGCCGCACACGGTCGAACAGTTCAGGCACACGCTGGTGACGCGCTTGGCGGTCCGGTAATCGTTCTTGACCTTGCGCTGGCGGCCGTCGGCCACGGGCCGGTAGTTCATGGCGCCGGCCGCGTTGGGCGTGAGCAGGATGGTCTCGCCCAAACCCAGCGTGGCCATCGAGCCGATGCCGCTCTTGATGAATCCCCGACGGTCCATGGTCAGCCTCCCCGCGCTTTGTTGGCATGCGGCGCGGCCGGCGCGAACTCGGACTTGAGCTGGTCCCACGTTTCGACCTCGTACGAGAACGGGTCATGCGGGCGGCCCTTGGGGATCTTGCGCTCCATCGCGCGGGGTACCACGCCGCCCAGACCGCGATACTGAACCAGCGGCCGGGTTTTCTCCTCGGGCTTCATGGGCGCCGTCTGATTGCGGTGCATGGCGTGGAACAGACTGACCTTGCTGGCCGGATCGTTCAAATCGCCGAACGCGAAGACGTCGGCCGGGCACACCTCCACGCAGGCCGGCTCCATGTCGGCGGCCAGCCGGTGGGAACAGAAATCGCATTTGTCGGCCACTTCGGCGATCGGGTCGATGTGGATCGCGCCGTACGGGCAGGCCTTGATGCAGTCGCGGCTGCGGTCGCAGACGGCATCGTCGATGCGCACGATGCCGTCCGCGCCGCGCGTGATCGCGTCGGTCGGGCAGGCGTCCAGGCAGGGCGCGTCCTCGCACTGCATGCACAGCGTGGGCAGGAAGGCGCGCTTGGTGGTCGGCTGCTGGTTGTACGGATTGAGCGCGGCGAAATCGTAGTAATACACCTTGGTGCGGAAGTGGCCGAGCGAGACGGAGTTCTCGACTTTGCAGGCGACCGAGCACGCGTGGCAACCAATGCAGCGTTCGAGATCGATGGCCATGCCCCATTTGGGGTCGGCGCTGGCGGATGTGGTCATGAATGTCCTCGATAAGATGCGACATGCCGGCGCGCGGGCCGGCGTAGCCCGAATTGTAGAGCAGCGCCGGCGCGGATCCGGCTTTCGCACCAAAATAACGCATAAGCTTGCGCGGATTCGTTCTTTCCTTCTCCCGGCGATGGTTGATAAGATGGCATCCCCATTCCCACTCGGATCACTTCAGTGCAAACAAAATTCAAATTGAATCCGCTGGCGGCAGGCGCTATCGCCCTGCTGTGCGGCGCGGCCGGTCCCGCCAGCGCGCAGGTGGCCACGTCCGAAACGGCAAGCCCGCCGGCCGTCGTCGTCACCGGCTCGCGCATTCCGCGCGCCAGCCTCGAAGGCCCATCCGCCGTCACCGTTATCACCAGCGACGACATCACCAAACAAGGTTACCGCAATGTCTTCGACGCGCTGAGCAACCAGGTGCAGAACAGCGGCTTCACGCAGGGCGCCGATTACGGTAACACCTTCACGCCGTCGGCCAATGCCATCAGCCTGCGCGGCCTGGGTCCTAACCATACGCTGATCCTGCTCAACGGCCGCCGCATGGCCGACTTCCCGACCGCCTACGAGGGCAACGTCAATTTCACCAACCTGGCCAACATCCCGTCGAGCGTCGTCGACCGCATCGAGATCCTCAGCGGCGGCGCATCCGCCGTCTACGGCTCGGACGCAGTCGCGGGCGTGGTCAACATCATCCTGAAAAAACAGGCCGACGGCTACGATATCAACCTCAAGGCCGGCGGCAGCTCGCGCGGCGGCGGTGGCGACAAACGCCTGCAGTTCACCGGCGGCCACACGTTCGACAAACTC
>JBDSKP010000139.1:0-4882 GCA_039916925.1 Duganella sp. | reverse complement strand
CAGCGGCGCCATCGGAAACACCGGCACCAGCTTGCCCGCCACGATCGCCTCGCTGACCATCCAGTTGGCCAAATGGACCAGCCCCGCGCCGGCGATCGCCGCGTGCAGCAACGTATCGGTATCGTCGCAGCGTAGCGCGCTTTTCACATCCAGCGGCTGGTTGTGATTGACGCCGTCGAAGCGCCACCACGCGCGCGGCGACTTGCCCACCATCGACAGGCATTGATGGTTGAGCAAATCCTCCGGCGACGCCGGCCAGCCATGCCGCGCCAGATACGCCGGGCTGGCGCTGACCACGCGATTTTGCGGCGCCAGCCGGGTCGCCACCAGGTCGCCATCGGGCAGCACGCCGGCGCGCACCGCCACATCGACCCGGCGCGAGGCCAGGTCGACGACGTTGTCGCTGACGTGCAAGTCCACCTGCAGCAGCGGATAGCGCCGCAAAAACGTCGCGATGGCCGGCGCCACGTGCAGCCGCCCGAATCCGGCCGGCGCGGTGACGGTCAACAGGCCGCGCGGCTCGCTTTCGGTCTCCTGCACGGCCGCCTGCCCTTCCGCCAGCTCGGCCAGGATATTGCGCGCGCGCGGCAAAAAGCGTTCGCCGGCGTCGGTCAGCACCACATGGCGCGAGCTGCGCACCAGCAGCCGCGCGCCCAGCTGCGCCTCCAGCGCGTCGAGCTTGCGCGACACCGACGACACGGCCATCTCCAGCTGCACCGCCGCGCGCGACAGGCTGCGGTGTTCCACCACCGCGATCAGGCAGCGCAACGCATCGATCATCCGTTTCTCCCCATGGCGGCTCCTTTGCGGAAAGCGCAAAAAGCATTTGCCGGAAGAGCTATTGTGTCATTTTTTGCTAAAGTGCATACTTTGTGCTGCATTGCACACCACAATCGCAAGCGTTGGGCGACATCGCCCAAACCCGTATTCATTCCTGTTTTTGGAAGATCGCATCCCTACGACATGGAACCGAGCAACGCATCCCGCCCCATCACCGTACTGGTCGTCGACGACCATCCGCTGCTGCGCGCCGGCCTCGGCGAAGCCATCTCCAGCCAGGACGACATGCGCCTGGTCGGCGAGGCCAACAACGGCCGCGAGGCGCTCGAGCGCTACGACGCGTTGCGGCCGGACGTGACCATCATGGACATCGCCATGCCCGAGATGTGCGGCGTGACGGCGCTACAGCACATCCGCCGCGAGCACAGCGGCGCGCGCATCATCATGCTGACCACCTACAAGGGCGACGCCCAGATCCTGCGCGCCGTGCAGGGCGGCGCCAGCGGCTTCCTGCTAAAAAGCACGCTGCGGCGCGAATTGCTCGACACGGTGCGCGGCGTGCACATGGGCCAGCGCCGCATTCCGCCGGAAATCGCGATGGAACTGGCCCGGCACATGGGCCAGGGGCCGCTGAGCCCGCGCGAGATGGAGGTGCTCAATCACGCCGCCGGCGGCAATTCGAACCGGCGCATCGCCGAGCACCTGTCGATTTCCGAGGAAACCGTCAAGGCCCACATGAAAAACGTGCTGGCCAAACTAGCCGCCAACGACCGTACCCACGCGGTCACGATCGCCCTCAAGCGCGGCATCATCACGATTTAACACCGTTTTCCTTCCAGCCGGCCGCGCCCAGCAGATACTCGGCGCAGGCGGCCGCCGGCAACGGCGCGCTGTACAAATATCCCTGGAAAATGCCGCAGCCCAGCGCCGCCAGCGTGTCGCGCTGCTCGACGGTCTCGACGAACTCGGCGACCACCGCCACGTGCCGCGTGCGGCCCAAGGTGGCGATGGTGTGGATGATGTCGCGGCTGATCGGATTGGTCAGCACGTCGCGCGTGAGCGAGCCGTCGATCTTGAGCGAGTGGATCGAGAAGCGCCGCATGTGCAGCAGCGACGAATAGCCCATGCCGAAATCGTCCATCGCCAGCGACACGCCCATGGCGACGATCCGCGCCAGGTTCTGGTCCACCATCTGGCGCACCGGGATGGCCTGGCTCTCGGTGATCTCCAGTTCGATCTCGCCGGGCGCCAGCCCGTAGCGCTCCAGGCAGCGGGCCAGCAGCGCCGGCAGCAGCGGATCGTCGAGCTGCAGCGGCGAGACGTTGATCGCCATCGTGATATGCAACAGCCCGAGCGTGTTCCACTGCGCCTTGCGCGCGCATGCCTCCTCCATCACCCAGGCGCCCAGCGCGCGGATCAAGCCCCCCTCCTCGGCCAGCGTCACGACGACATCGGCGCGCACCGGGCCATGGCGCGCGTGGCGCCAGCGCAGCAGCGCCTCGACGCCGACGGCCACGCCGCGAAGGTCGTGCTTGGGCTGGAATTCCAGCGTGAGCGCGCCTGCGCCGAGGTCGCGCGTGAGCGCGGCCAGCAGGCTGCGGGCGACCAGTCCCAGCTCGCCATGGAGCGGCACCGACTGCGTCTGCGGCCGCCCCTCGGTGGCAATGGCGTTGATCGTGGCGTGGAAGGCGGCCGCTTGCGCGCGCACGCGGCGCGCCTCGGCGCGGCGCACGAACGGCAGGTAGATCAGCGTGCTGACCAGCAGGCCGAGCACCTGCAGCGCCGGGCCGCGCCAGCTGCCGGTCAGCAGATAGCCCGACAGCAGCGGCGGCGTGGTCCACGGCACCTCGACGTTAAGCAGCGGCAGCAGCCCGGCGTGGACGGCCGTCAGCGCCATCAGCGTCAAGACGAGCGGCGCCAGAACGAAGGGCCACAGGAAGACCGGGTTGAGGGCGATCGGCAACCCGAAGATGAGCAGCTCGCTGATATTGAACAGCGACGGCAGCACCGAGATGGCGGCCAGGCGCCGGAACGGCCCTTCCCGCGCCCCGATGAACAGCGCCAACACCAGGCCCAGCGTGGCGCCGGAGCCGCCGATCAGCGTGAAGGTGTCGAGCAGCGGGTGCCACCCCAGCGCCGGGTTGTAGGCGGCGCCGGTGAGGCCGAACAGCGAATACGCCTGATGATCCACCACCATGTTGCCGTGGATGCCGATGAACCACAGCAGATGGCTGGCCAGCATTGCCGCCATGCTCAGCAGCCAATCGGCGTCGATCCAGCCGTGGATCGCCGGCGGCAGCGCGGCCAGCCAGGCCACTCCGGGCGACGGCAGCGCCGTCACCGCCTCGGCCGCCAGCATGACGACCAGGGCCAGGATGACCAACGGCGGCGTCATCTGGATGGCGCAGTAAAACGTCGGATCGCTGTCGTAATCGGGCTTGAACCCGAAAATCCTCGCCAACGGACGCAGCAACTCGGGCGTGGCCAGTCCGATCATCAGGCCCAGCAGTACGGAGTCGCGGCCCATGCCTGTCAGCGCCGGGGTGCCGACTATCGTCAGGCACAGCATGAAGTTGACCAGCGCGGCCATGCCGACCGAGACCTCCGGCAGCGCCTCGTCGGGCTGGCCGGCGCCGAGGCGGCGCGCCAGCCGGATGCTGACCACCACCGCCAGCGCCAGCCCGAACACGCCGTAGGTCGCGTTGACGACCCCGCCCGTGATGTCGCGCCATCCGGCGCCGAGCATCGCGGCCATCACGCGCCGCACCGCCGGGAACGGGGCATTGACGAGCAGAGTCGCCGTCACACCCAGGAAGGTAATCGGCAGCAACACCACAAAGCTGTCGCGGACCGTGAGGGCCCACAGCGCCAGACGGCGCCGGGACCACGTCGCCAGATTACGCATGACGGCGCGACTTGCGTATCGACATCGATGTCCTTGGTTAATGTATAGACGTAATCCAAAGTAACATAGATTACAATTTAATAATAACAAGGAACTTATCGGGGGAGTATCGGACAATGCTGATAGCCGTGTAGGGTTTTCCCTAGGCAACGGAGGGGAAATCTGGGTGGATGGAGCGTGCGCGGGGCCGAGAAGGCGGCGCGGAGCGCCGGCCCGCACTCACCGGCGCATTGCCACATGGATCCTGAGCGAAATCAACAACAAATATTTAAAACAACGCAATCCGGCTACTTGAACCGGATCGGAGATCGCTCATGTCAAGACACACGCACGGGACTACAAAAACGCGTACCCGCAAACACCAGCCCAAAGCGCAGCCAGCCCATGTCGCCCATTTTGTCGCCCTACACATCAGCGATGCAAGAACTGCCGCCACCCGCGCGAGCATAAGATAACTACCTGGACACCCCATGAAACCATTTCAAGGTTTGCCGCTCTTATTGCTTCTTGCCTCGGCGCCGGCATTCTCCGGACAGATAAAGACCAAAGACTAGGCTATCAAACTAGCCACTGGCGCCATACGCAAATTTCGCCTGGCGACAATCAAGGACGAATGCGGCGTCATCGATGTTGTCGAAAAGCGGTCATACTTCGAACTCATCGTGCGCGAGCGTCACACACAAAACTGTGGAGGCATCCAAGAGACCGGACCACGCCTCTTCAACATGCGAATAAGGAAGCAAGACGGCCGGCTGACAAGCGACGTTTATGACGGCACAAACCATCAGCCGGTGGATCATATACCGGCCAGGTGATCGATCAGTCCTGCGCCGAGATGGCCAGCCACAGCAACAGCGCGCACGGCAGCAGCAGGCCATTGAAGCCCACCGCGACGAACATCAGCGCGCCGCTCATGCAGCCGAGCGCGAACGCCAACACCGGCCAGATCAGCTTTTTGCAGCGGCCCATCGCATCGGGGTCGCCGCGCGCCGAGTCCACCAGATCGATCACCAGCTGCGTGACGTTGCCGGTCATGACGGTGGTGGCAGCCGACTTGCCCAACAGCAGCTTGCCGTAGGCGTTCTGCACCGCCATCGCGCCGGCGCACAGCATGCCGGTCGCCATGCTCAGCGGGGCGTCGGCCGAGACGATCGGCGCCGCCAGCCAGGCGCAGGCCACCGTCGCCACCATCAGCAG
>JBDSKP010000138.1:0-6668 GCA_039916925.1 Duganella sp. | reverse complement strand
CCGGCCATGCAGGGCGACACCCGGCTGGCACTGTTCATCGACCGCCTGGGCGGCGACCAGAAGGTGTATCTGAACGGCCGGCAGGTGCAGCCGAAAGAGGTCGACGGCGCGCTCGTGGTGGAGGTCGCGGCGGCCAGCCTGAAGGACTCGAACAGCCTGGCCTATGTGATCAGCACCCCGCAGGGGGGAGTGCAGGGCATGTTCGATGCCTCGGCCGGCACCAGCAAATGGGGCGTGCTGCGCACGACCGAGCCCGCGGCGCCGTGGCAGCGCAGCGTCTTTAACGGCTGGGCGCAGGTGATCGTGCAATCGACCGGTCAGCCCGGCGCGGCGACGCTCTCAGCGACGTCCGGTGAGCTGACCGAGACGGCGCTTCGCTTCGAGCTGCGCTAGCCGGTTCTCGGAGGGAAGGAGCGCTGCCGGCCAGAAGCGCAGCTGCCGGCCGGGCGTGGAGCATGACCTTATGGAGTAGTACCGACCATCACGCCGCCGCGTCCGGCGCCGACATAGACCCTGCCATAGATGCGCATGTCACCGGTGACGTAATCGCCGCCGGCCCACTGGTGTTTGTCGTCGTTGATGCGCTTCCAGGTCGCGCCGCCATCGACCGACTGGTAGATGCCGAAGACATTGTTGACTTTGGCGGAGATATACACGGCAGGATAGGTCTGGCCGACTGCAGCCATGCCGAAACCGACCCCGTAGGCTGCCTGGATGTTCGGGATCTGCACCGGCGAGGCGCCCGCGCCGTTGATATGCCACAAACCGCTCGGCGTCGCCAGCCACAGGTCGCGCCTGGTTGTGCCCGGGACCGAGGCCAACTGGTGGTGCGAGGCATACGACGGCAGGACGTTGAGCCCCGAATAAATGCTCGAGAACGTCTGGCCGTTGTTGGCGCTTTCCAGGATCGTGCCATTGGAAAAGTTATAGGTGTAGAAGTAGGCGTTGGCCGCCTTGTCGGCAACCGGGTTGAAGTAATTGCCGGAAGTGACGCCGCCGCTGACCGGATAGCCGCTCGAAGCCGTCCAACTCGTGCCGCCGTTGGCCGAGTAATAAGCGCCTTGGCCGCCCGGTACCCAGAGCAGGGTGGTGCCGCTGGTGGACACGGCGACGCGGCCGGCATCGCCGCCGCTGGCGACCGGACTGCTGGCCGTCTGGCGCCAGGTCACGCCATTGTCCGACGAGATCTGCAGTGTGTTGCCGCTGGCGGTGGTGCGCGCCACCACGCTGGCGTTGCGATCGGCCACGTCGACGCTGTAGTTCGAATTGTTCGGGTTGCTGTAATAGCCGGCCACGCTGTTGAAATCGGTGACGTAGCGGGCGCCCGCGACGTCGCCGAGCGCGGAGAAAAGATGCGCCGCGCCGGTGCTCGGCGACACCAGCGGTGAATACAGGCCCGTCTCCTCGATGCCGCTATCGTTGAACGACCAGGCCACCGTGCTGCTGCCGAGGCTGTTGCTTTCCCACACGCCGTAGCCGGTGTTGTAGATGACGTTGTTGGAATTGAACGGGTCGATGTCGACGTCGCTGATCCAGTGCCCCATCTTGCCCGCCAGCGAACCGCCGTAGTAGGCCACGAGCCACGGATTGTTCGGCGCCGCACGGGTGCTAATGGCGTTCAGCCCGGTCCAGGTCGCGCCGCCGTCGGTCGACTTGAACAGGTCGTCGCCGCCGCCCCAGCGCTCGAAGGTCGATACCACGATGTTGTTCGGATTGCGCGGATCGACGCCCAGGCCGCTGTAGCCGAAATTCCAGGTGGAGGTGGGCGCGACCGGCGTGATGTTGGTCCAGGTCGTGTTGGCGAGGTTGAGCGCGTATACCGCGCCGTTCGAGATGCCGCCTGGGCCGTTTCCATTGCTGTAGGTCAGGAGCAGGCGGCCGCCGCCGATCGAACCCTGCAGCGGCATCAATCCGGCCGGGCCGCCGGGCACGCCGGCCCAGGTGGCGCCGCCGTCGGTCGAACGGTACAGCGAGATGCCGGTGGTGGCGGCCATGCCGACATAGATGGTACCGGTGGCCGAGCCGGCCGAGCCGGTCGACTTGTCGAATAGGACGAAGTTGGTGCTGCCCGTGGTCGGGAAACCCGGCACTTGCGACCAGGTCACGCCGGCGTCGGTCGACTTGTACAGCCCGTTCTGGATGGTGCCGAGGAACAGGATACTCCCCTTGTTCGGGTCGACCTGCAGGCGCTCGCCGGTGCCGCGGCCACTCCAGTTGCCATTCAGGCGGATCGGCAGTTCGGTACGCGACCAGGTGTTGCCACGGTCGCTGGAGCGCAGGATGGCGGCGGTGCGCCCCCAATCCGGCGTGTACATGCCGGCGGCGAGATACAGCTTTTGGGAGTCGGTCGGATCGACCGCCAGCGAAGCGGACCCGGCCAGTTGGCTGTCGTCACGATTGAGGTCGTCATTGAGCGGTATCCAGGTCGAGGAACCCGGGTCGCGGCGATAGACGCCGCCGACGTCGGTGCGGATATAGACCAGGCCTTGTGCCGTCGGATGATAGACCGTGCCGGTGACGTAGCCGCCGCCGCCGAACAGCGCGGTCGACCAAGTGGTCGGCGCGACTGTTTTGACATTGCCCGCCAGGACGGGAGCCCGCGCCGCCTGCGCGGTGCCGTCGCTGCTGCCGCCACAGCCGAACAGCAGGGTCGCCAGGACACTGCTCGCGGCAATCAGGCGCGTCTGTTGTATTTGTTTTTTGTGCATTTTTGTCTCCAGGTGAGCCGCTGCGCGATCTGCGCTTGGGCTGGTATGCATGAATACGGCTTTGCGCCAATCACCATGCTGGCACAAGACCTGCAGGTCACCGCAGCGTTTCATGGCCACCATCACCAGGACATCGTGTATCCAGGGGACGTCTGGCACGGCTTGGCCATGCGACAGATCGTCCCCTATGAATGGGACTGACCGTTAAGAATGCATTTTGAAAAGTGAGCACTAGCTGATGCTATACCATCGGTGCGTATGGGAGTCCGTACCCGTCGACGCCATTGGGGGTGATATTCGGCGTCTCGACTGAGGAACAATCCGTGGAATAGAAGTGGCTAGGTACTAACCTTCTAGAAAGTAAAGCAAGTCCGTAATATAATAGCGGCATGAAATGCAAACGAACTTCTGACGGCCGCAAACTGGACCACCACGCGCTCCAGATCATGCGCCAACAAGCGATCAAAGCGGTGCGCGAAGGTCAGACGGTGGCGAGCGTAGCCGCCGCGTACGGCCTGAATGTCACCACTGTTTTCCGGTGGTTGGCGAAGTTTGCCGACGGCGGCCAGAATGCCCTGCTCGCTAAGCCGATCCCGGGTCGCCCGCCGAAGGTCAGTGCCGAGGAAATGCGGTGGATAGCGCAGGCGGTGAACGACAAGACGCCGCAACAGTTCAAGTTCGAGTTTGGTCTGTGGACGTTGTCGCTGATGCGTGAATTGATCAACCGGCAATTTGGCAAATCGCTGTCGTTGGAATCGGTCCGTCGCATCATGAAATTGCTGGGGTTTTCCGCGCAGAAGCCGTTGTACCAGGCTTGGCAACAGGATCCCGTGCTGGTCCAGAAATGGGAGGCTGAAACCTACCCGGCCATCAAAGCCGAAGCGAAGGCCGCCGGCGCCAGCATCTACTTTGCTGACGAGGCTGGCATCCGCTCGGACTACCATACCGGCACCACCTGGGCGCCAGTCGGCCAGACGCCGGTGGTCGCCGTGACCGGGCGCCGATTCTCCTTCAACATGATCTCGGCGGTGAGCCCGCGCGGCGATTTTCGTTTCATGATTCATGAGGGAACCGTCGACGCGGCCGTGTTCAAGGAATTTCTCAAGCGCTTGATGATCGGCGCGACCAAGCCGATTTTTGTCATTGTCGACGGCCACTCGATCCATAAAGCCAAACTCGTCAAGGAATACATCGCCAGCCTCAACGGCGCGCTTAAACTGTTCTACTTGCCCCCGTACCTCGCCGCATCTCAATCCCGACGAGCAAGTATGGGCCCACGTGAAGCGCCAAGTGAGCAAGCAATTCGTGCAAGACAAAGAAGGTATGAAGAAACTGGCCCTCGGCGCGCTGCGCCGCATTCAGAAATTGCCAGCCATGGTCAAGTCGTTCTTTAAACAGCAGGAATGCCGATATGCCGCCTAAGTCATTGCTTTACTTCTAGAACCTGTCGCTTGCGTTGCTCGGGACGCGCCGAGGCAGCTCTTGCGATCACTTCCCCCCCAACGTAGTGAGAGCTGCAGGTTCGGCTGACCGGGACGCCGTTGTGGGCTTGCCACATGGCCTGGCCGAATTGACGGTGATCGCAACTCGCCTTGCGCAACCTCAAGACTATGAAATCGATAGTGTTGCCTCTTTCTCGGAAAAAATGCCCGAACGGGCGGAAAGAGGGGCGGCTGGAAACAAAATGCGGCAAACTTATCCGCAGGAGTTGCTGAAATTCTCCATCTTCGAACAGCGCGGGGGACAAATGAAAAAAATTATCGCTTTGATGGTCAGCACTATTTCGTTACACGTAGCCGCTGCGGAGCCGGCCAAAACCCTGCAGCTGGCCAGTCTGGAATGGATGCCTTTCAGCGGCTCGACTTTGCTAGGCGATGGTTTGTCCAGCACCGTTATTGCTGAGGTCGAAAAACGCCTCGGCAACAATATCAAGGTGAAGTATTTTGAATGGAAGGAAACGGTCGCAAAGGGGGAGGCCGATGCCGAGTATGCGGGCTATTTCCCGGTGTATTACACGGCTGAACGGGCGGAGACCAAATGCTACCTGTCGCAGCCGATAGGAAAAAGCGAGACGAGTATCGGGTATTTGAAGGACTCGCCGGTGGCATGGAAGAAAACCAGCGATCTGGCGGCGTTCAAGATCGGCGTGGTGGAGGGCTATGCCAACAGTGCCGAGTTTGACGCCGCGGTGAAGCAGGGCAAGCAACCGGTGGAGGTCACCAGCAGCGATACGAATAACGTCCGCAAGCTGGTGGGCAAGAAGATCCCCGGCATTGTCGTCGACAGACTGGTGCTGCGTTATCTGACGATGCACTCCAGCGCCAAGGACAGCATCATGTTCAGCGATCGTTTGCTGACCGAAAATACCCTGCACGTTTGTTTCCGGCGCTCCCCGGCCGGCAAGGCGTTGCAGGAAGCGTTCGATGCCGAGCTGAAGAAGGTAGATGTCGCCAAGCTGGAGGCCGCCTATCTGAAACGTCTGGAAGCCGGCGCCAAATAGGCCAAATCGGGCCGGACAAACTAAAAACACCTGGGTGATACGGGGGACGCATCGCGTCCATCGGAGGGGACGTCATGCAAGCGAATTCGATCAAAGGTTTTTGGGCGCGCGCGTTGTGCGCGGTGGCGGCGCTCGCTTGCGGGACCGTGTGCGCCGAGGACGCGGTCAAGTCCCCGCTAAGCATAGGGGGCGCGATTCGTTTTAACTACGTCTACAAGAGTTGGCAGCCGACGCACCCGCACGGCTTCTTCGCGCTGGACACGGCGCGCCTGGAGGTCAATTATGACGATGGGCAGGTGATCGGTTCGGCGCAATATCGGTACAACGACTTTCCGGAAGGCCTGGGTGACTACACCCAGCATTTCCTGCATCACGGTTGGGTGGGCATGCGCTTCGCCGATCAGGGCACCGTTCATGTCGGGCTGGATAAGATCCCGTTCGGCTTGCTGCCGTTCGCCTCCAATAACTTCTTCGAATCGATGGCGTTTTACACAGGCATGGAGGACATGTACGACCTGGGCGTGACGTACGCCAGCAAGCCCGGCGCGGTGGAATGGCAGCTCGGCTTCTATCCGCGCGACGGCGGATCGTATGGCGGCAGTTCCAATACGGCGGGGGCGTCGAATCGCTATTCGTTCAATATAGTCCCGGACGATAACGCGCAGGGCTACGCGACCGGCCAAAAGGATAGCGAACACAATACCCTGGTGGCGCGCACGGCGTGGCACTTTGGCCCGGCCCAAAAACAGGAGCTCGGCGTTTCCGGATTGACCGGGGAAATACGCAACGGCGCCGGTGAACACTCCAGGCGCAACGCGTTTGCCGTCCACTACAAGGGGGCGTATGGTCCGGTGGGTGTGATGCTGGAAGCGCTGCGCTACAGCTACCATACCAGGCACAGCGCGACGCAGACCTACGGCGGGCTGGACCCGAACAGCTTCGTGATGCTGGGCGCGTTCGGCTATCCGTATCCCGTGGCGGTCAAAGGCGCTATTTATGTGGCCAACATCAGCTACGACATTTCGGGCTCCATCGGTCCGTTCACCGGGTTCAAGATTTACAATGACTATAGCGTTCTGATCAAGCGCGTCGGCAATTACAAGGATTCGCAGCAGAATGTGACCGGGCTCAGCTTCGCGGCCGGGAAGTGGTATTTCTACGCCGACTATATGCTCGGCAAGCACCAGCCATATATGACGCCGGACTTTGGCGGCCTTGGGGCGACTTCGGCCAAGCATGACGGCGTCAGCCATCGGATCAATTTGCAGGCCGGGTACTATTTCTGAGTTCCCGTATTACAATCCCACTTCATACACAAAAGCTATCCCGACTGGCGGGCGGCACTTCGCAACCGCCCGGCGTATGGGCCCGGTCCACTTCTCATTCCGGAGGCATACCGACATGACATCCAACCCAAGTCGCTCCAAGTGGTGGAGCGTGGTGAAACTGCTGGCTGTATC
>JBDSKP010000137.1:0-2030 GCA_039916925.1 Duganella sp. | reverse complement strand
GGCCGCCACGCCGGCCAGCTTGACGCCCAGCGCGAGCAGCATGTAGTAGACGATGTTACCGGCCAGCGCGTGTTTGACCATCGCGATCACGTCGCCGCGGTCGAGTCGGCGCAGCAGCGCGGGCAGGCGGGGCAGCATCAGGCCCGCGGCGATGAGGCCATAGGCGATATAGCGCCCGCAGGCCATCTCCAGCGCCGTGAACGACGTCAGGAAGGCCGGCACGATGAACACCATGCCCCACATCGCGCCGGCCAGCAGGCCGCATAAGACGCCTTGCCACATCGTCCGCTTCCTTAATAGATTAATAGAGGGTGCGCAGCCACCAGACGGCGGCCACGTTGACGACCGCGCAGCACCAGAACGCGACCTGGAACGAGGTCTTGGCGGTTTTGTGGCGCAGCCAGCGCTGCGCGAGCAGGCCGCCCGGCCAGCCGCACGCCAGGCCGGCCAGCAGCAGGGTGCGTTCCGGGATGCGCTGGCGCTGCCGGACGGCGGCCGATTTGTCGACCGCGTAGAGGATGAAGCAAACCACGCTGGCGACGCCGTACACCGACGCCAGCCAAAGCAGCACGAGGGGTGGCGCGCCGTCCGGCGTCACGGTATCAGAAGTAGCGCAGGCCGAGGGCGGCCTTGACTTCGTCGGTGGTTCGCGCGGCCACTTCGCGCGCGCGCATCGTGCCTTCCTTCAGCATCTGCATGATGTAGCCGTGATCCTTGGCCAGCTCCTCGCGGCGGGCGCGGATCGGCGCCAGCATCTCCTGCAGCACCACTTCCAGGCGCTTCTTGACGATGGAGTCGCCCAGGCCGCCGCGCACGTAATGCGCCTTCATTTCCTCGAGCTTGTCCTTTTCGGGATCGAAGGCGTCCAGGTAGATGAAAGCGACGTTGCCCTCCAAGTGGCCCGGGTCCTCGACGCGCAGGTGCAGCGGATCGGTATAAACCTTTTTGACGGCGGCGGTGATCTCGGCCGTCGTGGCGCCCAGATTGATCGTGTTGCCGAGCGATTTGCTCATCTTGGCCTTGCCGTCGGTGCCCGGCAGGCGGCCGATCTCCGGCACCAGCGCCTTGCACTCGACCAGGATGTCCTTGTTGGCGATGCGGTTGAAGCGGCGCACGATCTCGTTGGTCTGTTCGATCATCGGGATCTGGTCTTCGCCGACCGGCACGATCGAGGCCTTGAACGCCGAGATGTCGGCCGCCTGCGAGGCCGGGTAGGTCAGGAAGCCGGCCGGGATGTCGCGCTCGAAGCCGCGCAGCGCGATTTCGGTCTTGACGGTCGGATTGCGCTCGAGGCGCGCCACGGTGACCATGTTCAGGTAGTAGAAGGTCAGCTCGGCCAGTTCCGGGATCTGCGACTGGATCAGGATCGTCGATTTGGCGGGATCGATGCCGACCGCCAGATAGTCGAGCGCCACTTCGACCACGTTGCGGTGGACCTTGTTGGTGTCGTCCATGTTGTCGGTCAGCGCCTGGGCGTCGGCCAGCATGATGAACTGCTTGTAATCGTGCTGGTAGGCGACGCGGTTGCGCAGGCTGCCGACGAAGTGGCCGAGGTGCAGCGGGCCGGTCGGGCGGTCGCCGGTCAGGATCACGGTCGGGCCCTTGGCGGCGGTGGCGGAAGGCGCCGTGGCGATAACTTGGGACTGGTCAGGCAGACTCATCAGGGTTCCTTTGCGTTGCCCCGATCCGGCGCGACGAATAAAAAACGCCACCGGATGAGGGGCGGCGTTGATAAAAATATCACATCACTATGGGTAGACAGTGGCCGCGGGCTAGCAGCGGCGCCAATTCAGGCTGGCGTGGGATGTGGTGGGAAAATTCATGCGCGTATGGTTGCAGTTCGAGGCCGGTCTGTCAAGGTTTTGGGGCGTGACAGATAAATTGGAACTAAGTTCAGGCGGATCGGTCTAACTGCGACCTACAGGAGACGGCCATGTCCGATAACTTCGATTCGCTTGCCTATTCAAATGATTTGATCAGGGGCGGCTTTTCCAGGGAGCAGGCGGAGGCGTCAGCCTCCGCAATGTTCC
>JBDSKP010000136.1:0-2348 GCA_039916925.1 Duganella sp. | reverse complement strand
TTTTTTTTGCGCGCGGCGCCGCGCGCCTTAACCCTCCCTTCAGCCAGGTCGGGCACTGTACGTTTGGAGCATCGACACGTGGTACCGCAAAGGAGTGTAATGTCTCGTCCACACCCCCAACCCCAAGGAGTCCGCACATGAAACTGAAAGACAAAGTCTGCGTCGTCACCGGCGCCGCCAGTGGCATCGGCAAGGAAATCGCCCTGATCTACGCGCGCGAGGGCGGCAAGATCGTCATCGCCGACCTCAACCTTGAAGCGGCCCAGGCCACCGCCGACGAGATCAAGGCCGCCGGCGGCCAAGCCATGGGCGTGGCGATGAACGTCACCGACGAGGCGCAAGTGAACGCCGGCATCGCCGCCGTGGTCGACGCCTGGGGCCAGATCGACGTACTCGTGAGCAACGCCGGCATCCAGATCATCCACCCGGTGGAAGAGTTTCCGTACGAGGAATGGAAAAAGCTGCTGTCGATCCACCTCGACGGCGCCTTCCTCACCACCAAGGCCTGCCTGCCGCACATGTACCAGGCCGGCAGCGGCAGCGTCATCTACATGGGATCGGTGCACTCGAAGGAAGCGTCGAAGCTCAAATCGGCCTACGTCACGGCCAAGCACGGCTTGATCGGCCTGGCCAAGGCGGTATCGAAGGAAGGCGCCGAGCACGGCGTGCGGGCCAACGTCATCTGTCCGGGCTTCGTGCGCACGCCGCTGGTGGACAAGCAAATTCCCGAGCAAGCCAAGACGCTGGGCATCTCCGAGGACGACGTGATCAAGAAAGTCATGCTGGCCGACACGGTCGACGGCAAGTTCACGACGGTGGAAGACGTCGCCGAGGTGGCGCTGCTGTTCGCCAGCTTCCCGTCGAACGCGCTGACGGGCCAATCGCTGGTGGTCAGCCACGGCTGGTTCATGCAATAACTCCGGGAAAGACTGTAGAATCGCGGCCATCGCCATATCAAACGGAGCGCCGCATGCGGTTATGCATTCTCACTGTTTTCCTTCTGACGGCCGCCACGGCCCACGCGCAAGACGCGGTGGCGGCCAAGCCGGCGCCGTGGGGTAGCCCGACCGTCGACAACGGCGCCTGCTGCCAGACGCTCGACGAGGTGCGCACCAACATCGACCGCATCGACCACGACATCGTGCGCCTGATGGCCGAACGCGGCCGCTATGTCCACGAGGCGGCGCGCTTCAAGGCCGACCCCACCCATGTGGAAGTGCCGGCACGCGCCGAGGCCGTGGTGCAAAAGGCGATGACGCTTGCCGCGGAAAACGGCCTGTCGCCACAAATCGCCGAATCGACCTATCGCCCGATGCTGCGCGCCTACCTCGACTACGAGCAGCAAGTGTTCGCCAAGGCCAGCGCGGCCGGCCAAACCCCGTGGAAACAAAAATAAATCACGTAGGGCGGATTAGCGCAGCGTAATCCGCCAAGCGCCGTCGACGGCTCATGGCGGATTACGGCGTTCCGCCCAATCCGCCCCACGGTTGAACTCGTGTAGAAATGTTAGACCTGACCCCGGATTTAACGCAATATGCCCCAGCCGCCACCGAATTTAAATCTGCTGCGCTCGCTCGACGCGCTGCTGGAAACCCGCAACCTGACCTTGGCGGCGACCATGCTCGGGCTGACGCAGTCCGCGCTCAGCCGCCAGTTGGCGCAATTGCGCACCCAGTTCGACGATCCGCTGCTGATCCGCGAGGGCCAGCGCTTTCTGCTCACGCAGCGCGCCGAGGCGATGCGCGGACCGCTCAAGGCGACGCTGCTGGCGCTCGACTCGATGATGGACGGCCCCGGCTTCGACGCCGCCACCTGCGCGCGCACCTTTTCGATCGCCGGCTCGGACTACCTGGTCGACCACATGCTGCCGCCGCTGGTCGGGGCGGTCACGGCGAACGCGCCGCGCGCCGCCGTCGACTTCCATATGTGGGAGCCGGGCTACTATCGCCTGCTCAGCGACGAGGGCGTCGATCTGGTGGCCACCATCGCCGATACGGTGCCGGACAACTTGCACGGGCGCGCGATGGGCGAGGACCGCCCGGTGTGCGCCATGCGCGCCACGCATCCGCTGGCGCGGCAACCGTCCCTCACGCTGGCCGACTACGCGCGCTGGCCCCACGCCCGCATCACCGGCGGCAGCGACAAGGACGGCTTCGTCGAGCAGGCGCTGGCGCGGCAAGGCTTGCGTCGCGACGTGCGGTTGACGGTGCCGTTTTTCTCGTCGGCGCTGCGCATCGTCAGCGACAACGACCTGCTGCTGACGATCCCCGAACATATCGCCATCAAACTGGCGGCGCAAGCGCCCATCGTTTGGCGGCCGCTGCCGTTCGAGGCGCCGGTCCACCGCT
>JBDSKP010000135.1:0-3669 GCA_039916925.1 Duganella sp. | reverse complement strand
GATTTCCGACCCGCAGCTGACTGTTTGCCTGTCGTGCGGCAAGGAGTCGTTTAAGAAACAATTGACCGCCGCCGGCTTCCAGCTCAAGGGTACCGGCTGGTACGCGACCGATTTCCGTGGCGGCACGCCGCCGGCGACGGGCGTGTCGACCGCTCCGGTGGACGGCGCGGCCAAGTCCGACGCGCCCAAGGCCGACGGCGCGGCGGCCGGCACGCCGGCGGCCAAGCCGGCGGGCGGCACGGGGTCGGCCTGAACGAGGGCGGCGGCGCGGCCGCCGCCTTCCGTCATTCCACCCACATGAGCACCCATATAAGAGTCTTCGATGCGTAAATATTTCATTACCGGCTTTCTGATCCTGGTACCGCTGGCCATCACGGCCTGGGTGCTGAACCTGGTCATCAGCACGATGGACCAGTCGCTGCTGTTCGTGCCGGAGCGCTGGCAGCCGCGCACCTTGTTCGGCTTCGACATCCCCGGCCTGGGCACTCTGCTGACGGTGGTGATCGTCTTCCTGACCGGCCTGCTGACCAACAACCTGGTCGGCAACTACGTGGTGCGCATGTGGGAAAAGCTGCTCAAGCGCATCCCGCTGGTGAACTCGCTCTATTCGAGCGTCAAGCAAGTGTCGGACACCTTGTTCTCGTCGTCCGGCAACGCCTTCCGCAAGGCGGTGCTGATCCCGTATCCGCACCAGAACTCGTACACCATCGCCTTCCTGACCGGCACCCCCGGCGGCGACGTCAAGAACCATCTGGTGGGCGACTATGTCAGCGTCTACGTGCCGACCACGCCGAATCCGACGTCGGGCTTTTTCCTGATGCTGGCGCGCAAGGATGTGGTCGAACTCGACATGTCGGTCGACGCGGCCCTGAAGTACATCGTCTCGATGGGGGTGGTGGCGCCGGAAAGCGTGCCCCAGGCCATCGAAGTCGTTAGCAAGTAAAACAACAAACCACACCGAATTCACGAGCAATCTAACCTGAACCGAGAAATAACATGTCCTCAATGCGTACTCACTACTGCGGCCTCACCACTGAAGCGCTGCTTGGCCAAACCGTCAGCCTGTGCGGCTGGGTACATCGTCGCCGCGACCACGGCGGCGTGATCTTCATCGACCTGCGCGACCGCGAAGGCCTGGTGCAGATCGTTTGCAATCCGGAACAGGCCGAAGTCTTCAAGGCCGCCGAGCACGTGCGCAACGAGTTCTGCCTGCGCGTCACCGGCGTGGTCAAGGACCGCCTGGCCGGCACCGTCAACGCCAACCTGAAATCGGGCAAGATCGAAGTGGTGTGCTCGCAACTGGAAGTGCTGAATCCTTCGGTGGCCGTGCCGTTCCAGCTCGACGACGACAACCTGTCCGAAACCACCCGCCTGACCCACCGCGTGCTGGACCTGCGCCGTCCGCAGATGCAGAACAACCTGCGCCTGCGCTACAAGGTGACGATGGAAGTGCGCAAGTACCTCGACAACCTGGGCTTCATCGATATCGAAACGCCGATGCTGACCAAGTCGACCCCGGAAGGCGCGCGCGACTACCTGGTGCCGTCGCGCGTGAACGCCGGCAGCTTCTTCGCGCTGCCGCAGTCGCCGCAGCTGTTCAAGCAGCTGCTGATGGTGGCCAACTTCGACCGTTACTACCAGATCACCAAGTGCTTCCGCGACGAGGACCTGCGCGCCGACCGCCAGCCGGAATTCACCCAGATCGACTGCGAAACGTCGTTCCTGACCGAACAGGAAATCCGCGACCTGTTCGAGGAAATGATACGCATCGTCTTCAAGAACACGATGGACGTCGACCTGCCGAACCCGTTCCCGGTCATGGACTTCTCCGAGGCGATGGGCAAGTACGGTTCGGACAAGCCGGACATGCGCGTCAAGCTGTCGTTCACCGACTTGACCGAGGTGATGAAGGACGTCGACTTCAAGGTCTTCTCGGGCGCCGCCAACATGCCTAACGGCCGCGTGGTCGGCCTGCGCGTGCCGAAGGGCGCCGAGATGCCGCGTTCGGAGATCGACGACTACACCCAGTTCGTCGCCATCTACGGCGCGCGCGGCCTGGCCTACATCAAGGTCAACGAGAAGGCCAAGGGCCGCGACGGCCTGCAATCGCCGATCGTCAAGAACCTGCACGACGCCGCCCTGGCCAAGGTGATCGAGATGACCGGCGCCGAGGACGGCGACCTGATCTTCTTCGGCGCCGACAAGGCCAAGGTCGTCAACGACGCCATCGGCGCGCTGCGCGTGAAGATCGGCCACAGCGAGTTCGGCAAGAACGCCGGCCTGTTCGACGACGTCTGGGCGCCGCTGTGGGTGGTGGACTTCCCGATGTTCGAGCACGACGAGGAAAACGACCGCTGGACCGCGACCCACCACCCGTTCACGGCGCCGAAGGACGGCCACGAGGACATGCTGGAAACCAATCCGGGCGCCTGTATCGCCAAGGCCTATGACATGGTCTTGAACGGTTGGGAACTGGGCGGCGGTTCGATCCGTATCCACCGCGAGGAAGTGCAGTCGAAGGTGTTCCGCGCGTTGAAGATCGATGCCGACGAAGCGCGCCTGAAGTTCGGCTTCCTGCTCGACGCGCTGCAATACGGCGCGCCGCCGCATGGTGGCCTGGCCTTCGGCCTGGACCGTATCGTGACGCTGATGACCAAGTCCGATTCGATCCGCGACGTGATCGCCTTCCCGAAAACCCAGCGCGCGCAGGATCTGTTGACCCAGGCGCCGTCGGAAGTGGACGAGAAGCAGTTGAAGGAACTGCACATCCGCCTGCGCGCCGTCGAGCCGAAGGTGGCAAGTTAATTAGTCTGGCATAATCAAAAGGCGCCAACGTTCACACGTGGCGCCTTTTCTTTTGTCTTAACCCATGCCATACAAGATACCCGAATCCGTGCTGGTGGTGATCCACACCGCCGACCTGCAAGTGCTGCTGATCGAACGCGCCGACAAGCCGGGCTACTGGCAATCGGTGACCGGTTCGCTCGACGCCGTCGACGAGCCGCTGTTGGAGACGGCCGCGCGCGAATTATTCGAAGAGACCGGCATCGTCGCCGACGGCGAGCGCATCGTGCTGCGCGACTGGCATCTGTCGAATATCTACACGATCTACCCGGTCTGGCGCCACCGCTACGCGCCGGGGGTGAGGGAAAACACCGAGCACGTCTTCAGCGTCGAGGTGCCGCGCGACATCGCCATCACGCTCAGTCCGCGCGAGCATCTGAATTACGCGTGGATGCCGCATCTGGAGGCGGCCGACAAGTGTTTTTCCTTCTCCAACGCCGAGGCTATTTTGCAACTACCGCAACAAATCATGGCGAAATGAATTGATTTTCGTGCCTGATCATTGCTTTTTGGCAAGGCACTGTTTACACTCCTTCGACAGGGCCGCGGCCCGTCAACGGAGTCATTCATGAGCACGCCCAGCACGTCTAGTCCGGTCTCTCGCGTCCCCGCCAGGGACTTCAATCTCATCGATTCGCTGTTGTCCGGCTTCAAGTGGGGCGGCGCGGTCGGCACCGGCGTCAACGTCACCTACAGTTTCCCATGGACCTCCGCCGGCACCGCTACCTATAGCGGCGCCGACGGTAGCGCGTATTCCAAGCTCGACGAGCCGAACGGCACCCAGCATTTCGGCCTGAACGCGGTCCAGCGGGCGGCCGCCGCGGC
>JBDSKP010000134.1:0-4004 GCA_039916925.1 Duganella sp. | reverse complement strand
GTCGCTGTGGTGGCCGTGGTGGTGGTCGTGCTTGTGGTCGTGGCCATGGTCGTGGCCGCAGTGCTCGTCGTGCACGTGGTCGTCGTCGTGGGCCTGGTCGGTGGCCAGGAAATCGGGGTCCAGCTCGAGCTTGTCGTTGAGGTTGAAGCCCTTGAGGTCGAGCACGTCGCCGAGCGGGGCGCGGCCGAAATCGGCCTTGCCGATCGGCGCGCGCGGATTGATGCGCTTGAGGCGGGCGGTCAGCGTCGCCAGCTCGTCCTCTGTCACCAGGTCGGTCTTCGACAGCAGCATCTTGTCGGCGAACCCGACCTGGCGCTGCGCCTCCTCGTGCTGGTCCAGCTGGTCCATCGCGTGGCGGGCGTCGACCACGGTGACCACGGCGTCGAGCATGTAGTGAGTGCCCACTTCCTCGTCGACGAAGAAGGTCTGCGCCACCGGGCCCGGATTGGCCAGGCCGGTGGTCTCGATGACGACGCGGTCGAAGCTCAGCTCGCCGGCGGCGCGTTTTTGCGCCAGGCCGGTCAGCGCCACGATCAGGTCGCCGCGCACGGTGCAGCAGATGCAGCCGTTGTTCATTTCGACGATCTGTTCGCCGCTATCCTGGACCAGGATTTCGTTGTCGATGTTTTCCTGGCCGAACTCGTTCTCGATGACGGCGATGCGCATGCCGTGCTGTTCCTGCAGGATACGGTTGAGCAACGTGGTCTTGCCGGCGCCAAGGAAGCCGGTCAGGATGGTGGTGGGGATCAGTTCCATGTCGTAGCAGCCTGAGTCTGGTGGTCGGGAACCCCATATGGGGCCCAACGGCGAAATTACAATCGGCCGATTATGCCGGAATTTCAATCGTGCCCGCAATTGGCCCGATTGAGCAATCTCAGTACGGGCCGGATTTATGCTGTCTTTCCCCGCGATGGCGTGCTTTATTTTACTTTCGCGCGCGGGTGGGCCTTGTCGTAGACCTCGGCCAGATGCTGGAAGTCGAGCGCGGTATAGACCTGCGTCGAGCTGATGCTCGCGTGGCCCAGCATCTCCTGCACCGCCCGCAGGTCGCCCGACGATTGCAGCACGTGCGAGGCGAACGAGTGGCGCAGCATGTGCGGATGGACGCGCACCGGCGCGCCATGGGCCGCGCCATGGGCCTGCAAACGCTGCTGGATCACGCGCGGCGACACGCGCGTGCCGCGGGTGCTGACGAACAGCGCGTCGCCGCCCGCCGGGCGCACGGCGATCCACGCCGCCAGCGCCGCCAGCGCGGCGGCGCCGACCGGCACCACGCGCCGCTTGTTGCCCTTGCCGGTGACGATCACCTCGCCGTTGTCGAAGTCGACCCAGCCCAGCGCGTCCTTGCCGGCCGTCAGATCCAGGCCGGCCAGTTCGGACACGCGCAGCCCGCTCGAATACAACAACTCGAACATGGCGCGATTGCACAGCTCGGCCGGTTCGGCGCCGTTGCCGGCGCGCGGCGCGGCCGGCGCCACCAGCCGCACCGCGTCGTCGACCGACAACGCGCGCGGCAGCGTCTTGGCGCGTTTCGGCGCGCGCACGCCCTGGACCGGGTTGGCCGGCAATCCGGCGCGCTCGCCGAGCCAGCCGAAGAAGCCGCGCCAGCTGGATAATTTACGCGCGATAGAGCGCGGATCGAGGTCTTTTGCGTGCAGTTTGGCGGCCAGCCGGCGGATCAGGAAATGGTCGACTTGCGGCCAGTCGTGGCCGTCCGACAGCGCCGCCAGTTCGCCCAGGTCGCGCGCATAGGCCGACAGCGTGTGGGCCGACAGCTTGCGCTCGGTGCGCAAATGGCCGAGATAGGCGTCGATCCAGGCCAGCTTGCCGTCCGGTTCGGCGCCCATGGCTTGCCGCTCAGGCCAGCAGCCAGGCCAGCGCGGTGCTGGACGTTTCGCCGATGTGGACCAGGAAGTCGGTCGCCATCAGCGAGGTGAAGCGGGCCGGATCGGCCGAGCCCAGGATCAGCAGGCCGAACGCGCTCTTGTTGCCCTGCTTGCGCAGCGGGATGATGACGGTGGAGGTGATGCCGGAGGCGTCCTCGAGCCAGCGCACCGCCTCGAAGTCCTTGTTGGTGCCGCAGTACGGCGCCATCAGGCTGTTGGCGAAGATGCGCGCGTCCTCGGACACGCCCTTGACGAACCATTCGCCGTCGTAGTCGGGCGCGGTGTCCCAGATGCGCAGGGTGACCTGCGGCACGTCGAAGGCCGCCTTCAGGCCGCTGACGACCGAGTGTGGCATCGACCCCACATCCTCGGACTCGAGCAGCACCTTGGTCCAGCGGTGGAACTTGTTGGCGATGGCTTCGTTTTCGGAAGCCAGCCGCATCAGGTTGCTCATGCGCAGTTCCAGCGCCTTGTATTTGTCGCGCATCACTTCCATCTGCCGCTCCTGCAGCGAGACGGCGCGGCCGGTGATGGGGCTGGCCAGTTTGATTTCACCGAGCAAGTCGGCGTGTTCTTCGAAAAAGTGCGGATGGTCTGTCAGGTACTGCGCGACAAGCGTGGAATCGAGGGGGACGGTCATGGCTACTCTATCTGCAAGGTTGGGGCTAGTGGCCACCATTTTAACCGACGCGGGCGTTTGTACTGAACGAAAACGACGCCACCGGGCGCGCGAAAAAAAACGGACAAGGTCGCCCTTGTCCGTATCCCCAACGTCGATCCGGCAGTTCTTGCCGACTGCGCGGTTTAGAAATTGTGGTGGATGCCCAGGCTGTAGAAGTTGAACGTCGTGGCCGGCGTGATCTTCTTGCGGGCCGCGTCGACGTACAGATAGGTGCGCGCCGACAGGTTGTAGTCGTAGCCGACCGACACCTGCTTGGTCTTGGCGATGGCCGGGCTGCCGAGCGCGTTGTCCGGCGTTTTCTGGCCGTAGCCGGCGCGGATCAGGCCGGGGCCGATCGTGTAGTTGGCGCCGATCAGCCAGGCCTTGGTGTCAGGATTGATCAGCACGTTTTCTTCCTGGTCCTGCTTCTGGTACGAGCCCATCAGCTTGAGGTCCGGGATCGGCTTGAACGACGCGCCGACCGACCACAGCTTGGTGTCGATGGCGTTGCGCTCGTAGGCGGCATACGCGGCGAACGGGCCGGTGGTGGCGGTGGCGCTGAGCGAGTACGGCACCACGGCGGCGGTGCTGTTGGCGGCGAACTGCGGCGCCAGCGCGGTGCCGCGGCCGATGATGGCGAGGCCGTTGTTGGCTTCCTTGGACGCCACGGTGGCGTTGAGCTGGAAGATGTTGGCGATCAGCGGCGTGTTGTAGAACACGGCGTTGGAGAAGCGGTTGGCCGAGTTGCCGGCCGGGCTCAGCGGATCGCTGGTGTAGCCGGCCACCTGCAGGTCGGTCTGGTAGCCGGCCGGCGCGGGCATGCCGCTCCATGGTTCGAACGCGGTGCTGGTTTCCTGGAACGCGGTCAGGCCGCGGCCGATGCGCACGGTGCCGAAGCCGCCCTGCAGGCCGACCCGGCTCTGGCCCTGGAACAGCGGCCGCGTGGTGTTTTCGATCACGCCGGTGTCCGGCTCGTAGCGGATTTCAAGTTGAAAGAGGGCCTTCAGGCCGCTGCCCAGGTCCTCGACGCCGCGGAAACCCAGTTTGTTGTTGTCGCGCTTGCCAACCAGCGTGGAGGTGTTGCCGGAGTTGGTGCGCTTGGAAAGACCCGCATCCACAGTGCCGTAGATCGTGACGGACGATTGCGCCGATGCGGCGCCGAACGCGCCCATGAGTGCCACGGCCACTAAAGATTTTTTAATCATTTGAGTTATTCCTTTTTAGAGTAATTTCGTACAAAGGTCTAATGCTGTGCTGCCGCTTGTTGATCCCCCGGTTGGATCGAACCTTAATGGCTCACCGCCGCAAACGCGTTGGAATGGTCGACTATGGCGGCTTGTTTGTGTCAAAAGCGGGTGAATCGTGGCTTCTTGTTGTATTTTCGAAACGCTTGCAATGCACTCCATGCGGTCCTTGCTTGGCCTGTCGCGCGACAGCGTCTAACCTGCAGTTGTTGC
>JBDSKP010000133.1:0-7253 GCA_039916925.1 Duganella sp. | reverse complement strand
GCCCCCCAGCTCAGGGAATGGATATTCAAAATGAAAGAACCGCAAACCAAACAAATCCACTTCAAGGGCCACGCTGATGCATTCTTAGTTCACCACGGTCACGCGACAGGTATTCTGACACCGGGGGAGATCAGCCCGGTGCAGGGTTCCACCGAACCGAATCAAAACCTCTGGATCAGTGAGGCCGGAGGACTGACGCAGTTTGGCGCATTCATTGAAGTTCTTCAGCCTGGCACCAGATCCTCGATCAAGCATTGGCACAGCGCTGAAGACGAGATGGTCTATGTCCTTGCCGGTGAAATCACTGTCATCGAGGGCACGTCCGAGACGCTTATGCGAGCCGGTTGCGTCGCAACCTTCCGGGCCGGAGTCCAGGTCGGGCACTATCTGGAGAATCGCAGTGCTTCCGAAACGCGTTGCCTGGTCGTTGGAACGCGGGCGCCGGTCGACCGAATAACCTACCCGGAGCACGATCGGGTTTGTCTGCGGGATAGGTCGCTGCCGGACGATATATGGACCGACCTGGCTGGCCAGCCGGCGTCCAGTCCCTACTAATATGTCGTGCGGCGCGCCGTATGGCTGTCAGCCGTCAGCTCAGTTCTTCCGCAGCACGACATGCGTCGCCGCTTGGGTCGGCACATGTTCGGTGCAGCGGAATCCCAGACCAGCCAGGTCCAGTCCCGCGAACAACGATTCACCCGATCCCAGCAGCACCGGCGAGATCGTCAGATGCATCTCGTCGACCAGGCCGGCCTGCAGATACTCGCGAATGGTCGCCGCGCCGCCTCCCAGCCGCACATCCTTGCCGTTTGCCGCCTTCATCGCTTGAGCGTAGGCGGACTCGATGCCGTCGGTGACGAAATGGAAGGTGGTGCCGCCTTTCATCTCCAGCGGCGCGCGCGCATGATGGGTCAGTACGAATACGGGAACGTGATACGGCGGCTCCTCCCCCCACCAGCCTTTCCAGTTATCGTCCGGCCACTCCCCTCGGATCGGACCAAACATATTCCGGCCCAGGATCCAGGCGCCGATGTTGGCGAAGCCGCGCGCGGCGAAATCCTCGTCAGGCCCGTCCGTTCCTTTGCTTTCGTCTCCCAGCATGCGCTGGAACGTGCGGGTGCCGTAGAACCACTTGTGCAGGTCGCCCGCGTTCTCACCCATTGGATGCTCCAGGCTCTGATTCGGGCCCGCGCCGTAGCCGTCGAGCGACACGGTAAAGCTCTGTACTTTGAGTTCGGCCATCAAATCTCCTGGACGTTTGGGTGATCAAATCGGGTGTTAAATATGAGGCATCAACAAGAAAAACGCAAGATGCCGCTGATTCACACGATCAACCTCCGGCCCCGGCCCGCGCACGTGTGCAAGAGCGCTAGAAAGCGCTCTTGACGACACCGCCATCGACACGTAGCGCGGCGCCGGTCGTCGCCGACGCCAGCGGACTCGCCACATAGGCCACGAGCGAAGCCACTTCCTGTGGCGTGCCGAAGCGCTTGATCAAGGAAGTCGGACGCACATTATCGAAGAACTCCGCTTCGATCTGCTCGAAGCTCTTGTCGCTCGCACGTGCCATATCTTCGACGAAGTCGCCAACGCCACGTGACTTCGTCGGGCCGGGCAGTACGCTGTTGACCGTTATACCCGTGCCGGCGACCGATTCCGCCAACCCGCGCGAGACTGCAAGTTGCGCAGTCTTGGTCATGCCGTAATGGATCATTTCGGTGGGGATTTGCACCGCGCTTTCGCTTGAGATGAAGATGATCCGGCCCCAGTTTGTCCGTTTCATCTCGGGGAGCACCAGGCGCGCAAGGCGCACGCCGCTGAGGACATTGACGTCGAAAAACCGCAGCCAATCCTCATCGGGAATATCTTCGAAGGCCTTGGGCTCGAAGATGCCGAGGTTGTTGACGAGGATGCTGATGCCCGGATAACGTCGAACCACTTCCTCCGCGGCATCCGCCTGGCTAAGGTCGCCGGCATAGCCGTGCACCGTGCCGTGCGTCTCGTCACGTATTCGGTTCACCGCGTCGTCAACCCCGGCCTGCGTCCTGCCGCTGACGATCACGCTGGCGCCTTCCCGCGCCAGTGTGGCCGCGATCGCGTAGCCGATGCCGGCCGTGCTTCCGCTAACGAGTGCCAGTTTGCCATTGAGTTGCAAGTCCATGTCGATTCTCCTTGGTTGAGCGCGGAAGGGGCCGCGCAAACAGCTTAACAGCGTATGCTTGACGCGGGCGCACAGCGATTTATTTGGCGTCCACGAAGGCTACGACGGCCACGACGGCCTTGATGGTCGCTTCGGGCGCTTCCTCCATCAGCCAGTGGCCGGCGTTGGGAATCACTTTTTCGGTGACGTTGGTGGCGGCATTGCGCATGACGACGGCTTCATTGGCGCCGAACGACTTTTCACCGCCGATCGCCAGCACGGGCATGGCCAGTTTGGTCTTGACCGATTCGGCGTTGTCAACGACATCTTTGCGGATCGACTGGCACTGGTTGAAAGCGGCCGGCATGGCGCCAGGCGCGGCGTAGAGTTTTGCGTAGTGCGCGCGGGTGCTTTCATCGACCTTATCCGGGTCGCCAGCGAACTCGTTCCAGAAGCGGTCCAGGTAGATTCGTTCGCGCCACTGGACCAGGCGCAGGGCATCCTTGCCGCCGAAATCGAAGTGCCACAAGGCGCTGTTCCGGACGATTTGCTCCCATGGCGCAATGCCCGGCACCGGCGCGTCCATCACCACCAGCTTGATGGTCTTGTCGCGATAGCGCGCGGCATGGGCATAGGCCACCATGGTGCCGATATCGTGGCCGACGACGACGGCCCGGTCGACGCCAAGAACGTCCAGGACGGCGCGAACATCGCCTGCCTGGTTCTTCTTTTCAGGGCGGCGGTAAGCGCGACTGCGCAGATGAGGTTGAATGGCATGGCTTGGCTCCTGTGGTTGAAAACACAGGATATCCAAACGGGAATGTTCTCCCAATACACTATCGGGTAGAAATATTCTATGCAATCAAGGATAAGCCATCCTGCAAAAGCTCGTGCGCCGCGCCTATCGGGAGAACTGAGCGCGATCAATACCCGATAGGGTGAAAAACACACGGCCTTCGGCGGGAGTGACCGGCGTACGGCCGCGTTCCATACTGTTTCTTTGCCATCAATTCAAAGGACGGTATCGCCATGAATATCCAGTCGAGATTGTTGTTGGGTCTTCTCCTTGCGGCCGGTTCCGCCCACGCGGCGGCGCCGGCCATGCAGTCGGCCAGCAAGCTCAGTTTTGGCGATGCGCGCACGTTGTTTGTCGCCGACTGGAAGGGCGCGCGCATTTTCGCGCTGCCGGTGCCGGCGCCCGTTCGGCCGGCCGACAAGCCGTTCAATCTGATGGATGTGCAGGCGCCGATCGCCAAAGCGCTGCGGGTGGCGCCGACCGCGCTGCGCTTCGAAGACATGGCCGTGCAGCCCGACAGCGAACTGGCGTACGTCGCGCTGACCGTGCGGGGCGTGAAAGGCCAGGGGCCTTTGTGATCGATTAAGCCTTGCTCCTGAAAACACCCGTGGAATTGTCGGCACGCCGCCAAGTTGGCGACGCCGCAGCGCTCCATTTCTGGTTGACTGAAAACGTTTTCATAGGCATATTGGCAGCGATTCATTTGTGCCCTGGCCGATGCCGGCCTTCAAACCTGGAGATGCCGATGCCCCTCACCACGCGCTCATCTGAAGCGAACCAAGCTACTCCGCACCACGTCGGAAGCGATGCGGCCAAACAGACCGTCAACCACCGTAGACCCGCTATCGACCTGCTGCGAGGCTTGGCGGTCATCGGCATGATTTTGGTGGCCTATGCGGGCGATTGGGCCCACCGTTTTACGGTGCTTACGCATGCCGAGTGGCGCGGCTTTGCAATCGCAGACATGATTTTCCCGAGTTTTCTGTTTTGCGTAGGCGTCGTGTTGCCATTTTCGCTGGAACGACGCCTGCGTGCCGCCTCGCCGGCCCAAGTGTGCATCGGGATCCTTCGAAGGGGCGCGGCACTGTTCGGTTTGGGCTTGCTGCTGCAACTGCTGCCTTTTTTTGACTTCTCTACCGTGCGCGTGATGGGCATTCTGCAAAGGATAGGTCTGTGCTATGTGCTTGCCGGTTTCATCGTGCTCGCGCTGGGTACGCGGGGGCCTCCCACCTTTACTTTGCCACTCAGCCGTGCGATCGCGGCGGCGGCAATTGTTGCGCTGGGTTATGCGGCTCTCTTGCTGTGGTGGGACGCGCCCGAGTGCGGCCGAGCCTGCTTCGACTCGGTCCACGCTTTGCCCGCCGTGATCGATCGGGCGGTGCTGGGCACCCATCACATGTGGCCATACGGGACGACCAACGGCATTGTCACCTACGAACCCGAGGGCCTTATCTCGACGCTGGGCTCGCTGATCAACGTGTTGATTGGCGTGAGTACAGGACTGGTTCTGCGGCGCGGCGGTGGAACGCACGGCAGCGTCGTCTTGCGCCTGGCGCTAGCCGGTGTGCTGTTGCTCGTTGGCGGTCTGCTGATGGGGTCAGCGTTACCGGTGGTAAAGAAGATTTGGACGCCAAGTTTTGCCGTGCTCTCGGCGGGATTCTCGCTGTTGTGCCTGAGCGCCTTGCTCGTCTTAACCACGAAGGCAAGGTTCGCGGGCACGCCCATCAAGGTCTTCGGCATCAACGCTACGTTGGCGTTCATCGTTGTCAGTTTGCTGGACGTCCTGCTCCAGTTCCCCTTTAGCAGCTTGCCGCGCGTAACTTTACATGACACCTTTACCACCCTGCTCGGCAGTGTGATTCCCGACGCGCGCGTCGCCTCGGTGACGTACTCGCTGGTATTGCTTGGGGTGGTAGGACTGTTGCTGTGGCCACTGCTACGGAAAGGCATATATTTCCGACTTTGAGCTGCATACCCACGGCGCTACGGCCTTGCCCGGCCCGCGCACGTTACAACAGGTAACAGCTTCATCCACGGGCACCTGTTAATCTACATTCATACTTTTTAGCAAGGAAGGATGTCGATTATGGGCGCTCATGTGAGGCATTTTAAAACTGCGGTGTCGTCGTCGTTGATACTGAGCCTGCTGGTTCTCGCGGGTTGCAACAAGCCTGCCGATACGCCGCAACAGACCAGTGCAACGGCCGCCGCGACTCCTCCGCAACCGGCGCCGTACACGCCGCCAACTGCGGATCAGTTGTCGCAGATGGTCGCGCCGATCGCCCTCTTCCCGGACAAGCTGGTCGGCCAGGTGCTGGCCGGCGCGACGTATCCGGATCAGATCTCCGCCGCCAACCAGTGGCTGGGCCAGAACCCGTCGTTGAAGGGGGAGCCGCTGCAAGCCGCCGAGGCTAGCCAGCCGTGGGACGTCAGCGTCAAATCGCTGACCACCTTCCCCAGCGTGCTGGGCCAAATGGCGAACAATATCCAGTGGACGACGGCGCTGGGCGAAGCCTATGTCAACGACCCGAACGACGTGATGAACGCCATCCAGGTGCTGCGCTCGCGCGCCCAGCAGTCCGGCAACCTGAAAACCTCGCCGCACTTGAGGGTCTCGACCGTTGTCCGCGATGCGCCGCCGCCGACCTATGTCACGCAGTCGCCGTCGGAGCCGGTGGTCTACTCGGGGCCGGCGGTCATACCGCCCCCGCCGCAAACCATCGTCATCGAGCCGGCGCAGCCGGATGTCGTCTATGTGCCGCAGTACAATCCGACCGTCGTCTATGGCGCGCCGATGCCGGTGTACCCGGGCTGGACTTATCGTCAACCGGCCTACACCACCGAGACGCTGGTGACGACCGGCGCGTTATCGTTCGGCATTGGCGTGCTGGTGGGGGCGGCGGTGAGCCATCATCATGACTGGGGCTGGAATTCGTGGGGCGTCAACTGGGGCGGGCCCGCCCCGGATCGCGGCTACGATGGCGGCTGGCATCGTCCGGCGGTGGTGTACAACAACTCGACCTATATCTCGAAGTCGGTGACGGTCGTGAATCATGTGAATAACATCAACGTTACCAACAACAACTACCGGACCACCAACAACGTCAACAATGTAGTCAACCGCACGCAAAACTTCGGCGTCAACAACCCCGTCGCGCCACGGCCCGCAGGGATGATGAACGCGCCGCACTTCGCGCCCAATGCCGCGCCAGTTTCGCCTGCGCGCGTGGCTGCGATGACGGCCAATCCGGCGCCGCAGCGCCAGGGCGGGATGATGAGCATGCCGCACTTCACGCAGCACGATGCCATTCCCGGCTCACGTCCGATTCCTGCGGCGCCGGCGCTGCCGATGCACGCCGCCGCCGCTCCTCACGTGAATCAATTCGCGGCGGTGCCGCACAACGCGCCAACGCCGCCAATGGTTCAGCATGACTCGCGCCAGCCGCCACCAGTGCCGCACGCATTGCAGGCCGCGAAGATGGCGCCGCCCGAAGCGATGAAGCCCGCCCATGAAGAGAGCCGGGTCGACCGGACGCCGGCACAGGCGCAGATGGAGCGGCCGCATGCCGATGCCATGCGCGAGCACATGGAGCAAGAAAGAAGTGCCGCCATTACGCACCTTCCGCCAGCCCCGCGCGCGGAGCCGGTCATGCCGCACGCCCCGTTGCCGAACCGCGAAGCCAATCGTCCGAGCCATGTGCAGCCTCCGGCGATCCACCAGGACGTGCTGGCCGTGCACAACGCGCATCCCCGCCCGGTCGAGCAACATCCGGTCAAGCATGTGGAAAAGCATGAGCAAAACGCCCACAATCACGACAAGCATGAAGCTCCGGAAAGGCACGGCTAACGTCGGGGTCTTCATTGGGGGGCGGTGTGGTAGAATTGACAACTAAATGGAGTCCCCTGAATGAATATTGAAATAGCCAACATTTTCGACATCGACGCAGCGGCGGTATTGTTTAACGAGTATCGCGTTTTTTATGGCAAGCCATCCGATCCGGAAGCGGCGAAACGCTTCCTGTCGGAACGGATGATTCACCAGCAATCGGTGATCCTGCTGGCGCGGGATGAAGCCGGCGCCCATGTCGGCTTCGCGCAGCTCTATCCGATCTACTCTTCCGTATCGATGCGCAAGAAATTTATCCTGAACGACCTGTATGTGGTTCCGCAGGCGCGCGGCACGGGGCGCGGCAAGGCCTTGCTGGACAAGGCGAAAGTGGTCGCCAGGGAGTACGGCGCGCTGGCGCTGACGCTTTCCACGGCGGTCGACAATGAAAGCGCGCAACAGCTGTATCGGTCGAACGGCTGGGAGCTGGA
>JBDSKP010000132.1:0-6598 GCA_039916925.1 Duganella sp. | reverse complement strand
GCCCCCCAGCTCAGGGAATGGATATTCAAAATGAAAGAACCGCAAACCAAACAAATCCACTTCAAGGGCCACGCTGATGCATTCTTAGTTCACCACGGTCACGCGACAGGTATTCTGACACCGGGGGCTACATAGCGGGCAACGGTATCGAGTACTTTGTTGTCACTTCCGTGGGGCGAAAAAGTCACGGTCGCCTGGACAGATGGCAACCCCAATTCAGACCATTCGGCAGATTGAGATTTTCTAACCCGCTCGACGTCATCATCGGGCGACCAATAGGCCAGGAAGGCATTTTCGAAAACTCGAACGGGCTCGTCTCCACGCATGATCACGGCGTTGTTAGCTTGAATAAAAAATCCACGCCAACTGAAATTGGTTGAACCGCACACGACCACTTTGCATTTGGGTCCGTTAACAACAATTGTCTTGTTGTGCTGAAGGCCACCCATTTTCTGCCGAATGACATTGCCCTCTCCTGCGGTGCTTGCAAGCATGCTCGCTGCCGCACTCTCTGCCGACGTGGGCTGCCCGTGGTCGTCACTGCTGTCGATGATGATGCGCAAACGGGTACCTAAAGACTGCAGGCGAGTCACTACCTCCGGCTCACTCAGGTCATACGCAACGACGCTAACTTGGGCGTGGGAGTCCGCCACGGCCTCATCAAGCACTCCGAGAATGGCATTTCTGGCTTCAAATCCCATCCAATTGAGTGCTTCAGTCGCTTGGGGATGAGTAGGCACAAAAGTGAGGCCATCATCAGCCTTTGCCGGTAGCAACGTTCCTATTTTGTGACCGTCTTTTAGATAGGTCTGGGAGAATTTCTGAGACGACACATATCCACGTGTGAATGCAACGTTGAGCTCCCCCTTGTATGTTTCGAGCCCAAGTTCGATACTCGCAGTTTGGGTGTCCCCATACCGAAGATCGCCATTCGGTTCCATGAGCACAGGTGTGACGCGATAGGTGAATTCGCCTGCCAGCTCTGCTTGAAATGGGAAGTGAACCCACCGAAATTTCTGAATCGGTGATTTAAGAGTGGATAGCCCCTTCGCTGAAGTCACTCCAGGGAATCCTAAGCGATTATTCAGAGCGTAGAATTTATCGCTACCAGGCGCGCTGTACTCAATCGCAAAACCGACAAAATCCATCGGTGGCTGGCCATCCCGCCAGTTCATAGCGACCAGCACCATGCTCTCACCCCGATGAATTTTAAGTGTGAATGGCGCTTTCGCGTTCTTACCAACTACCCACCAATCGCCCTTGCTCATCTCAGTCCTTTCACAGCATTGCTTCGACAAAGTCGCGGGATGCCCCTCACAGCTCTTCATGACCGACATGATATTGATCAAATTCTATCGAAATAACCGTCAAACCTTAGCACGTAAACTTATAAAAATGTTCACAAATTGCCACATTAACTAGATTTCGGACGGATAGTGCACAGTTAGCATTGAGTTCACCCCCACGGTCTTTAGGCGGGACTCAGGTCACTTTGTGGGGGCAATTCGTATTTGGTCGCCATAGCTTTGTCGAAATACCGCGCGGATCTTCTGTCATTTTTTCTTGGCAGTCTTATGCTCGGCAGCCAGCCGGGCACGGACTTGATCGACACTCACGGCACTAAGCGCTTCCAAGCCGAGCGCACCAAACGATACAAACAAAAACGGCGGCAGGGATGGCCCTGGCGCCGTTCGATGCGATCTGAATGAAAACGTGATGCTTATTTCGGCGAAACGTCGGTCGCCTTCACCGCCACCCGCTCGTTGATGTTCTTGGCGGCGATGGTCTCGGTCAGGAACGACGTCGACTTGACTAGCAAGTCGCGCGCCACCTCTTCCAGCGGCGAGCCGCTGATGCTGGCGTGATTGCCGCCGAGGCCAGTGCCGCCGCCCCAACCCATCGCCGAGACGCCGAAGCCGGTCTTCTCGTTATTGGCCTGGAAGGTTTTGGAGGCGATAATCTTGGCGCGCTTGACGTCCACCACGCGGATGTCCATGTTCATGTGAACCTTGGATTTCTTGTAATCGACCGCGCCGGCCAGCATGCTCAGCGGGCCTTTGAGGAAGCTCAGGCCGCCGAGGCCCGTCGAACTCTGCTCGAAGCCCAGCGACGTGATCGAGCCGGTGATCATGTAGTCGGCGGCCTCGGCCTCGACCTTCTTGCCGATCAGCGCCAGCTCCTTGTTGATTTCTTCCATTTCGGCGCGCTCCTGCACGTCGAAGCAGCCGGTCTGCGTCAGCGCGGTGGCCAGCATCTCGGTCATGCCGGTGCCGACGCCGGTAAAGGTCGGCTGCGCCACCGTGCCCGAGCGCTCCCACCAGCGGTACTGCCTCGGGTCCTGCTGGCCCGCGCCCGACGAGCAATCGGCGGACTTGCATTTGAATTCGGTGAAGACGACCTTGGCTGCGGGGTTTTTGCACTTGGGCACGTCAATCTGGCGTTCTGATACCTCGCTCGAGTCGGCAAAGCACAGGACGGGGACAAACAGGAGGGCGGCGGCGAGGCGAACGTCTGGTTTCATATAGATTTCCGTGGGTTGTTACAGGCAAATATTGGCGATTATGCACTGGTAACTGATCAGGAATTCTATCCAAATGTCACAAAATCACTTATCACCTAAGAAACTTTCAGCCGCAACAACGCTGCGTGCGCGTTGGCGGTGGTCGCCTTGGCGACCTCATCCACACTAATATCGCGCAACTCGGCCAGCACGGCGCCGATGCGGGGAATTTGATCGGGACTGTTGCGCCCCGGGTGTATCCAGCTGGGCGAAATGTCGGGCGCGTCGGTTTCCAGCACGATCGCCTCCAGCGGCAGCTCGGCGGCCATGCGGCGTATCTGCAGCGCGCGCGTAAACGTCATGGCGCCGCCGAAACCGAGCTTGAATCCCAGGTCGACATAGGCCTGCGCCTGCTGGAAGCTGCCGTTGAAGGCATGGGCGATGCCGCCGGCGGGACGGATCTGGCGCGCGTGCTTGAGCACCAGGTCCTGCGAGCGGCGCACATGCATCAGCACCGGCAGCTCGAAGTCGCGGGCGATCTTGAGCTGCTCGCGGAAGAAGAAGATCTGCTTCTCGCGCATCGCCGGCTCGGTCAACATGGGGATGAAGAAGTCCAGGCCGATCTCGCCCAAGGCGACGAAGCGCGGGTCGGCCAGCGCCGCCTCGACGTGTTCGCGCAGCACGCGCAAGTCGTCCTCGCGCGCGTTGGGCACATAGATGGGATGGATGCCTAGCGCGTAGCAGCCGTTGTCCACGCTAGCCGCCAGCTGCGCGACGATGGAGAAATTGGCCGTCTCCACCGCCGGAATCACGATCATGCCGACACCCTGCGCCCTCGCCTTCTGCGCCTGCTCGACGGACTCGCCGCCGAATTCGTGGGCGTCGAGATGGCAGTGGGTGTCGATCCACATGATGTCAGTCCTGGTAGGGTTTCAAACCTTCGTCGGTCAGGCGCAGCACGCGATCGCAGCGGCGCGCCAGTTCGATATCGTGGGTGACGATGACGAAGGCCGTGCCCAGGTTGCGCGACAGCTCCAGCATCAATTCGAAGATCTGCTGCGCGGTGGCGTGATCGAGGTTGCCGGTCGGTTCGTCGGCCAGCACGCAGGCGGGCTGCGTGACCAGCGCGCGCGCCAGCGCCACGCGCTGACGTTCGCCGCCGGACAATTCGCCCGGCACGTGGGTGACGCGCTTGGCCAGATTGACGCGGGCGAGGATTTCCTGCGCGGCGCTGGTCGCCTCGCTGCGTTTGACGCGCCGTATCATCAGCGGCATGCCGACGTTGTCGAGCGCCGAGAACTCCGGCAGCAGGTGGTGGAACTGGTAGACGAAACCGAGCGATGCGTTGCGCAGGTCGCCGCGCGCCGATTCGCTCAGGCTCGCGAAGTCCTTGCCCAGCAGGGTCACGCTGCCGGTGGTCGGCGTATCGAGGCCGCCCAGCAGATGCAGCAGCGTCGATTTGCCGGAGCCGGAGGCGCCGACGATGGCGACACGTTCGCCGCGCCGCACGTCGATGTCGATCCCGGCCAGCACCTGGACCGCGTAGCTTCCCTGCCTGAAGGTCTTGCCCAGATTACGGCAGGACAGCACCACCGGTTGCTGATTGGTCATCGGATCACTCATAGCGCAGCGCCTCCGCCGGTTTGACGCGGGCGGCCCACCAGCTAGGGTAAATCGTCGCGACGAACGCCAGGACCACGGCCACGCCGCCGATCTTGAAAACGTCCGGCCAGCGCAGGTCCGATGGCACGGCGCTGATGTAGTAGATATCCTTCGACAAGAACTGCACTCCCAATAAATGTTCAATAAACGGCACGATGACGTCGACGTTGAGCGCCACCAGCACGCCGCCGGTCACGCCGAGGATGGTGCCGAGGATGCCCACCAGCGCGCCCTGGATCATGAAAATCTTCATGATCGAGCGCGGCGAGGCGCCCAAGGTCCGCAGGATGGCGATGTCGGCCTGCTTATCGGTCACCGTCATCACCAGGGTGGAGACGAGGTTGAACGCGGCGACGGCGATGATCAGGGTCAGGATGATGAACATCATGCGCTTTTCGGTCTGCACGGCGGCGAACCAGTTGGCGTTCAGCTTGGACCAGTCGCGCATGATCAGGTCACCGGGCATCGTGCGCTTCAGGTCCTGCGCCACCTGCGGCGCGCGGTGCATGTCGGACAGGCGCAGGCGCAGGCCGGCCGGCGCGTCCATGCGCAACAGCTTTTCGGCGTCGGCCAGGTGCACGAAGGCGAGCGCGGAATCGAATTCGTTGTGGCCCGCCTCGAAGATGCCGACCACGTTGAAGGAGCGCAGGCGCGGCAGCACGCCGGCGGGCGTGGGCTGGCCCTGGGCCAGCGCCAGGGTCACCTTCTCGCCCAGGTTGACGTGCAGCGCGCGCGCCAGCTCGATGCCGAGCACGATGTTGTAGCTGCCCGGTTGCAGCGCGTTGAAATCGCCGCGGCGGGTCTGCTTGGCGACATCGGAGACGTTCGGCTCCTGCTCCGGCAGCACGCCGCGGATGATGGCCGGACGCAGCACGTCGTCGCGCACCAGCATGCCCTGCGTCTCGGCGAACGGCGCGGTGCCTATCACTTCGGGATTCTTGCGCGCCTCGACGGCGGCGGCCTGCCAGTTCGGCATCGAGCCGCGCATGTCGAACACTTCCACATGCGCCAGCACCGACAGCATGCGGTCGGTCACTTCCTTCTGGAAGCCGTTCATCACCGACAGCACGACGATCAGCGCGGCCACGCCCAGGCCGATTCCGGCCATGGAGATGAGGGAGATAAAGGAGATAAAACTGTTGCGTCCGCTGCGCTTGCCGGCGCGCGTGTAGCGCAGGCCGACCAGCCATTCAAACGGTAGATTCTTGACTATACTCATGGGCTCCAACAAGGCTCAACGATGTGTGAGCCCGAAGTTTGCCATACAAATACGATTTCATGGGTGAAACACCTCACCCTCCCCCCACAAATCGGCGCGCCGCCGGGGTGCGGCGGCGCGGCTTAAGCCGCTGTTAAGCGAACTTTTTAAGCGAACTTGTCGTCCTGGCCCGATTTGCGGCGGCCCATGAAGCCGATCAGGCCCAGGCCCATGCCCAGCATCGCCCAGGTGCTCGTTTCCGGCACGGCGGCCGCCATCGACACGCCCAGCAAGCCCTGCGAGGCCTGGCCGTTGGCGCCGGTGCCGGTGAAGCTGGTGTAGCTGTACATATTGTTCAGCACGGTGTGCTCGGCTGCCATTTCCAGCATGTGGAAGGCGGCGTCGGCGCTTTCGTCGCCGCCGCTGGTGAAGTACTGCGCGCCGGTTTGGGCGTAGATGTCGCCGTCGTCGGCCACCAGTTCCCACAGCGCCAGCTGGAACGCCTTCTGCGTGCCCGGGTCCTTGATGGCGCTGGCGTACGAGGTTTCGTACAGCGCCTTGACGCTATTGTTTACCGTGGCGTGGCTGGCGGTGTAGACGGTGTACTGCTGCAGGTCGACGTTGGGCTGGACGCAGAACGCCAGGAAGCTGTCCTGCGGATTGACGGTGTTGGTCAGTTCCAGCACCGGGATGCCGACGAAAGGCGTGCCGTTGAAGTTCTGGCCGTCGAAGTTGACCACCAGGCCGCCGGCGTTGTCGATCGGCTGGGAGTTGTAGGTGCCGGCGGCGAACGAGGTGCCAGACAAGGCGACGGTGGCGGCGAAAACGGCGGCGTGGATAGCGTTGAATTTGATTTTCATGATATTTTTTTCTATAAAAAGTAAGATTGTTTGCTGACTCTCAGGGAAACTTATGCGTCCGCCGCGTGGTCTTGGCACTGCCCCACCAGCTGGACCGGCGGCTGCGCGCCATCGCCCACCAGGTCGGCCATCGTCGGCAGGGTCACGCCGGCCGCCGCCGCGTCGGCGGCGGCGACGTTGAAGTAGACGTCGGTCATGTCCGCCGTGTGGCCGTTGCTCATCGTCACGCTGCTGCGCTCCAGGTGCAGGTTGTTGTTGGCGTCGAGGAACGGCAGTTCGGTGTAGCCGACGGTCAGGCCGGTCACGCCGGCCGCCTTCAACGAGACCAGCTCGCCCGCGTCGGTTTTGCCATTGCTGTTGGCGTCTTGCCAGATCAGC
>JBDSKP010000131.1:0-7654 GCA_039916925.1 Duganella sp. | reverse complement strand
CCAACTCGCGCACCAACGACAAGACGGAGTTGCTGGTGTTTATCACGCCCAAGATCGTCGCCGAGCGCTTGTCGACGCGCTGACACGGTTGGTTTTTTAGCGATTCACTTATTCTAGTTATGGGAAGCACGGTCATGAAAAAATTCGCGGGATGGCTGGTGATGGTGGTGTGCGCGGGCCTGGTGGCGGCGTGCGGCGGCGGCGGCGGCTCGCCGGGGACCAACAGCAACGGCGTGGCGCCGTCGAAGGCGGCCACCGTGGTGCTGACGGCCGGCGCGGCGACGATCGCCTCGTCCGGCGCCGACGGCACCGAGGTGACGTTGACGGCCATCGTCAAGGACAGCGGCGGCAACGCGCTGGCCAACGAGACGGTCAGTTTCTCGGCCAGCTCGGGTACCGTCACCAGCGCCAACCGCGTCACCAACGCCTCCGGCCAGGTGGTCGAAAAGCTCAGCGTCAAGGGCGACACGTCGCTGCGCAAGATCACCGTGACGGCCAGCGCCGGCGGCAAGACGTCCGACCCGGTGACGATCGACGTCGTCAGCGCCGTGCCGAGCCTGTCGCTGACGACCGACGCCGGCACGCTGGCCTCGGCCGGCACCGCCGGCAACGAGGTCAACATCGTGGCGCTGGTGCGCGACGCCAACAACACCGTCATGCCGGGCGTGACGGTCGACCTGAAGGCCGATTCGGGCAGCCTGACCCTGACCACCCGCACCACCAACGCCCAGGGCATCGTCACCGAGAAGCTGGGCACCGGCGGCGATCCGACCTCGCGCACGATCAAGGTCACCGCCACCGTGGCCGGGGCGGCGCCGGTCACCGCGCTGGTCACCGTCACCGGCAACCGCCTGACCATCAACGCCGCGCCGACCATCAACGTCGGCGCCAGCGCCGACATCACCGTCAAGCTGGTGGACTCGGCCGGCAACGCGCTGGTCGGCAAGCCGGTGGTGTTCAGCTCCAACGCCAACGCGCTCGCCGTCAAGGGCGGCGGCGCGGCCGTCACCAACGCCGCCGGCCAGCTGATCCTGACCTACGCGGCCAGCAGCGGCAGCGCCGACGTGGTCACGGTGCGCGCCATGGGCGAGACGGCCTCGGTCGGCATCGTCGTCAATTCGTCGGCCTTCGCCATCCGCGTGCTCGACGCCGGCGGCAACCTGGCCGGCGTGGTCGCCATCGGTGGTTGCCAGCGGGTGGCCGTGACCGGCGGGCCGGCCGCCGGCGGCGTCATCGTCGGCACCTCGCGCGGCACCATCTACAGCGACGCGGCCTGCGCCACGCCGCTGTCCGGGCCGCTGCCGCTGTCGGGCGGCGCCGCTACCGCGTATGTCAACGCCAGCGGACCCGGCCTGGCCACCTTGACGGCCACGGCCGGCGACCTGACCACCCAGACCGCACTCGAGTTCGTGGCCCCGCTGACGAGCCAGTCCACGATCATTCTGCAGGCCGACCCCGGCGTGATCGGCGTCAACACGGTTGGCAGTAGCACCCAGCAGGCAACGTTGCGCGCGGTGGTGCTCGACGGTCCGGCGCAGAATAATCCGGTCAAGAACGCCATCGTGTCGTTCTCCATCCTGTCCGACGTCAGCGGCGGCAGCCTGACCCAGCCGGTCGATGTCAGCACCGGTGCCGACGGCTCGGCCACCACCAGTTTCATCGCCGGCACCAGGGCCACCCCGACCGACGGCGTGGTGGTCCAGGCCCGGCTGAACGGTGGCTCCGGGGCCACCGCGCAGGTCAAGATGACCGTGGCGCAAAAGTCGCTGTTCATCAGCACCGGCACCGGCAACCGGGTCGCCGTGCCTAACTCGTCGCTCTACCAGCAGGACTTCGCCGTCATCGTCACCGACGCCGCTGGCAACGCCGTGCCGGGGGTCAAGCTGACCGCGTCCGTGCTGCCGAGCAAGTACTTCAAGGGCTACCTGACCTACGTGCAGCCGCAGGGGCCGTGGCGGCCGCAGGTGCGGGTCGAATGCGCCAACGAGGACGTCAACAACAACGGCATCCTCGAGCCCGGCGAGGACATCAACGGCAATAACCGGCTCGATCCGGGCATCCCGGTCACCGTCACGCCCAGTGTCGTCACCGACGCCAGCGGCCGCGCGACCGTGTCGCTGGTGTATCCGCAGGACCGCGTGTTCTGGCTCGATGTCACCCTGACCTTGCGCGGACAGGCACAAGGCACGGAGTCCATCTACACCTCTCTGGTACACTTACTGGGCTTGGGCGCCGATTATAGCGACCAAACCATCTCGCCACCGGGCGAGTTCAGCCCTTACGGGGTGGCGACATCGTGCAGTGACCGCAACTAACCAGTGCGCGGGCGGGCCGGTGCCGCCGCCCGCATTTAGTTGGATCGTGCATGCAAAACGTGTTTTTAGTCGGCTTGATGGGGGCAGGGAAGACCACCATCGGCCGCATTCTGGCCCGCAAACTGGGTCTGCGGTTCATGGATTCGGACCACGAGATCGAGGCCCGCACCGGCGCCTCGATCCCGTGGATCTTCGAAATCGAGGGTGAACCGAGCTTTCGCCGGCGCGAGGCGGAAGTCATCCGCGAGCTGACCGGCCAACAGGATCTGGTGCTGGCCACCGGCGGCGGCGCCGTGCTCGATCCGGAAAGCCGCGCCTGCCTCAAGGCGCGCGGCACCGTCATCTACCTGCGCACGACCGTGCACAGCATTCTGCAGCGCACCGCCCACGACAAGAACCGGCCGCTGTTGCAGACGGCCGACCCGCGCAAAAAGCTTGAGGAATTGATGGCCGCGCGCGATCCGCTGTACATGGAAATCGCCGATGTCGTCATCGATACCGGCCGACCTAACGTACAATCGATGGTCCAATCCATTTTGACCCAGCTGGAAAGACTGGCCTGCGAGGCCGCGCCCAACTGCGTCACCCAAGCGGAACCATCGATGAACGAAGAATCCACCATCCTGTTAAATGTCGATCTCGGCGAGCGCAGCTACCCGATCTCGATCGGCCCGGCGCTGCTGGCCGATGGCGCGCTGCTGGCGCGCCACGTCCACGGCGGCAAGGTCGCCATCGTCACCAACACCACCGTCGCGCCGCTGTACCTGGAGCGCGTCGAGGCCGGATTGCGTAGTGCCGGCAAGCAAGTAATGACCGTCGTGCTGCCCGACGGCGAGGAGCACAAGACCTGGCCCAGCCTGATGCACATCTTCGACGCGCTGCTGGCCAACAAGGCCGACCGCAAGACCACGCTGGTCGCCCTCGGCGGCGGCGTCATCGGCGACCTGACCGGCTACGCGGCCGCCAGCTACATGCGCGGCGTCGACTTTATCCAGGTGCCGACCACGTTGCTGTCGCAGGTCGACTCGTCGGTTGGCGGCAAGACCGGCATCAACCACCCGCTGGGCAAGAACATGATCGGCGCGTTCTACCAGCCGCGCGCGGTGATCGCCGACACGTCGACGCTGGAAACGTTGCCGGCGCGCGAGCTGTCGGCCGGCCTGGCCGAGGTCATCAAGCACGGCGCCATCATCGACGCCGCCTTTTTCGACTGGATCGAGGCCAACATCGGCAAGCTGATGGCGCGCGACAAGGGCGCGCTGGCGTACGCGATCGCCCGCTCGTGCGAGATCAAGGCCGACGTGGTGCGCCAGGACGAGCGCGAGGGCGGCCTGCGCGCCATCCTCAACTTCGGCCACACCTTCGGCCACGCCATCGAGAACGGCCTGGGCTACGGCCAGTGGCTGCACGGCGAGGCGGTCGGCTGCGGCATGGTGATGGCGGCCGACCTGTCGCACCGCCTCGGCCTGGTCGACGCGGCCACCGTGACGCGCATGCGCGCACTGGTCGCCGCGGCCGGCCTGCCCACCGTCGCACCGGATCTCGGCACCGAGCGCTGGCTCGAGTTGATGGAAGTCGACAAGAAGAACGAGGGCGGCGCCATCAAGTTCATCCTGCTCAAGCCACTGGGCGCGCCAAGCATCACCAACGCGCCGCGCGAGCTGCTGCTGGCCACCCTGGCCGCCTGCGTGTAGGCGGGGGCGACCATGCTGCCCGAAGAGTACCTGGCCCCGTACGCCGCCCATTCGGCCGGCGGCGCCGGGCGCCGCTATCCGGAGGCGGCGCATTCGTCGCGCAGCCAGTTCCAGCGCGACCGCGACCGCATCATCCATTCGTCGGCGTTCCGCCGGCTCGAATACAAGACCCAGGTGTTCCTCAACCACGAGGGCGACCTGTTCCGCACCCGGCTCACGCACAGCCTGGAGGTGGCGCAGGTGGGCCGCTCGCTGGCGCGCAACCTGCGCCTGAACGAGGACCTGGTCGAGGCGATCTCGCTGGCGCACGACCTTGGCCACACGCCGTTCGGCCACGTCGGCCAGGACGTGCTCAACGAATGCATGAAGGAACACGGCGGCTTCGAGCACAACCTGCAGAGCCTGCGCGTGGTCGACGAGCTGGAGGAGCACTACGGCGCCTACGACGGCCTGAACCTGATGTTCGAGACGCGCGAGGGCATCCTCAAGCACTGCTCGCTGACCAACGCCCGGCTGCTGGGGCCGGTGGCGGTGCGCTTCATCGACCGCACCCAGCCGTCCTTGGAGGCGCAGCTGACCAACCTGGCCGACGAGATCGCCTACAATAGCCACGACATCGACGACGGCCTGCGCTCGGGCCTGATCACCATCGAGCAGCTCGAGCAGGTCGATTTCTTCGCGCGGCTGTGGCGCGACGTGCAGCAGACCTTCCCGGGGCTGTCGGGCCGGCGCGCGATCTACGAGACCTTGCGGCGGCTGATCACGGCGCTGGCCGACGACCTGATCGCCACCTCCGGCGCCTTGCTGGCCGACGCCGCGCCCCGCAGCATCGACGAGGTGCGGGCGGCGCCGCCGCTGATCCGTTTTTCCGACCCGATGCGCAAGGACGCGACCGAGCTCAAGCGCTTCCTGCGCGAGAACCTGTACCGCCACTACAAGGTCAACCGCATGCGGGTGAAGGCCAGCCGCATCGTGCGCGAGCTGTACGAATCGTTCATGGCCGAGCCGGTCTTGCTGCCGCCGGACTACCAGGACAAATCGGGCGACGTCGGCAAGCAGGCGCGCAAGATCGCCGACTACATCGCCGGCATGACCGACCGCTACGCCATCCGCGAACACCGCCGCCTGTTCTCGCTCGACGAGCTTTGAGTCCAATCAAACGTGCGCCCTTGATCATCAACGCAGTTGGGATGATCATGGATGATGGACGACCAAATCACCCAACTCGATAGACGCCTGATCTCGGTGGAGAAGGACGTGGCGACTTTGACTGCGGAGTCGGAACATGCGCGCCTGCACTATGTCACCAAGGAGGACCTGGCACGGGTCGAGGGACGCATGGCCGTTATCCAGTCTAACTACGCGACGAAAGAGGACGTGGCGGAGCTGCGCACGGAAGTTGGTGCGGCCGAGCTGAGGCTGACTACGAAAATCGCCGATTTGGAAGGCAAAGTTCTCAGTATGGAAAACCGACATTTGCGCTGGACCGTCGGAGCCATAGTCGCCGTCGCAGGTATCGTGCTAGCCATCGTTCGAACATTCCCGTGAGGTGGCTATGGATGAGCAAATCGTCGAACTCGATAAGCGGCTAACTGCGGTGGAAAAAGACGTTGCCGCGTTAAAGGCCGAGGCGGCATTTGCGCGAGCGCACTTTGTGACCAAGCAAGACTTTGCCAGGCTCGAAGAGCGGGTAGCGGCTATCCAGGCCAACTATGCAACAAAAGAGGGCGTGGCGGGGGGCTTGGCGGCGTTGGAAGCCAAAATAATGTGCAAACTTTCGCAGCTTGAAAGTCGCATGATGCGCTGGTGCGTCGGGACCATGATCACGTTGACCGGCGTGTTCATGGCCTTCGTCAAGTTCGCTCTTTAAAACGCCATCCGCGCCTGCGCGTCGCGGGCGTCGCCCACCAACTCCAGCAGCAGCTTCTTGATCGGCGCCGGCAGCGCCGCGTCGGCCAGTCTGGCGGCGTCGTACCACACGTGGCCGGCCTCGGCCGCCATCGGCACGCGCCGCGCCAACGTTACCCGGTACGGCGCGATGTGCAGCTTGTAGTGCGTGAACACATGCGTGACCGTCGACAGCCGCTCGTGCGATTCCATCTCGCCGAACTTGCCGACCGCCAGCATCAGCGCGTCGTCGTCGGCCGCCGGGATGTCGTCGTCCTCGGCCAGCACATGGCCATCGAGCTCCGGCAGCGACAGCAGGCCGCCCCAGATGCCGCTCGGCGGCCTTTGCTCCAGCAACACCTGGCCGTTGTCGACGATCGCCAGCATCACGCTATGCTTCTCCGGACTTGTCTTCTTCGGTTTGCGCACCGGAAGGTCCTTGGTGCGGTTGGTGGCGAAGGCCACGCAGCGCGGTTGCATCGGGCAGCGCTCGCACGACGGGCTGCTGCGTGTGCACAGGGTCGCGCCCATGTCCATCAGGCCCTGTGTGTACGACTCGATGCCTTGCTCCGGCAACAGCGCCTCGGCGCGGCGCCACATCATCTCCTCGGTCTTGCGCTCGCCCGGATAGGCGTCGATGCCGAACACGCGCGCGAACACGCGCTTGACGTTGCCGTCCATGATGGCCGCGCGCGTGCCGCTGGAAAACGCCGAGATCGCCGCCGCCGTCGAGCGGCCGATGCCGGGCAGCTCGGCCAGCAGCGCCGGATCGGACGGGAAGACGCCGTCGTATTCGGCCACCACGCGCTGCGCGCACTGGTGCAGGTTGCGCGCGCGGGTGTAGTAGCCCAGGCCGCTCCACTGCGCCATCACGTCCTCGACCGGCGCCGCCGCCAGGTCGCGCAATGTGGGGAAGCGCTCCAGGAAGCGCGCGTAATAGCCCAGCACGGCCGACACCTGCGTTTGCTGCAGCATGATTTCCGACAGCCAGATCAGATACGCGTCGGTGGTGTTTTGCCACGGCAGCGCATGGCGTCCGTGCTGTTTCTGCCAGCCGATCAGGTCCGACGAAAAACTCGGATCGGCGAAATTGTCTACAACGTCAACCTTCATTTGATTCCTAATTAAACTTGTGGCTCCGTCGGCGGCTCGTGGCGGATTACGCGCTGCGCGCTAATCCGCCCTACGGAAATCCTTCTCTTATGCGGCGGCGTCGAGCGCCACGAATTCGGCGTCGATGGCGCTGCCGATGGCGGCCGCCAGTTCGCCCAGGCGCAGCTTCTGCGCCTCCAGCTGCTGCTGGCCGCTCTCGAACGCTTCGATCTTCTGCTCCAGGCTGTCGGTGGCGTCGTGGATGCGCTGGATCGACGCCAGCCGGTGCTTGAGCTGGTCCTTGTGCTGGCGGATCTGCGCCTCCAGCGGCGCCATGACCACCTTCAGCCAGGCGTCGGCGTCGTTGTTGGCCGACTTGAAGCAGCCGCGCACGCGCGAGGCGATGGTGTCGAAAAACTTTTCCATCAACACCACGCGGCTGGTCGTGATCAACGTCGCGGTGCCGAACTGTTTGTAGTAGATCGCCTCGATGGCGGCGATCTCGTCGCGGTACGGCCCCAGCGAGAACGGCATCGGCAGCGCCAGGGTCAAGCCGTGCTCGCTGGCGAAGCGGCGGTACATCACGCCCATCATCTCGCTGATCTCGACGGTCTTGCGCTCGGACGCGTCGAGGTTGGCGCGGATGCGTTCGAAGTAATTGCGCAC
>JBDSKP010000130.1:0-9228 GCA_039916925.1 Duganella sp. | reverse complement strand
GGCACGGAAAACTCGTTGAATCGAAAGACGGCACGCTCTATACCGCCAATGAGATCATCACGCCGATTCGCGATAGCAAAGGCGCCATCACCCATTTTGCCGCGGTCCAGCAAGATATTTCACAGCGCGAAGCAGTATATGAGCGCGACCATTTTCTTGCCATGCACGATCCTCTTACGGGCCTCCCCAACCGCCACTTGCTGCGCGAGCGAACGCGGGGCGCAATCTCGATCGCGTCGCGTACCGATCAGCAAGTCGCCCTCATGTTCATCGATCTAGACGGCTTCAAAACCGTCAACGATCACCTAGGATCCAGTCGGCGACCAATTACCGACGGCAGTGGGTGAGCGTCTTCGCACAGGTGTGCGGCAGTCTGACACCATAGCGAGGGTCGGGGGAGATGAATTTGTTGCCCTCATCCCGCACATTGACAGGCCGGCATTGGCTGACGGCCTGGCGCGCAAGCTTCTCGATTCACTCGCCTGCCCGCTCGTCGTGCGCGGCCATCTCCTCACCGTCCTAGCAAGCATAGGGATTGCCATGTTTGGCGACACCCTGCTCGACCACGCAGACAAAGCCATGTATCAGGCCAAGCTGCAAGGCGGGAACCGGTACCAGCATTTCGAACGCAGCATGACTCGTGAACATGCTTCACATGCACTTGGCGGTCCCCATTAGCGACACTGGACGCGTCAGGGCGACGCCTTTTTCGAGCAGATTGCGGCGCAGCCGCACTCGGTGCCACGCATCGTCCTGATCGACAATGCAAGGATTCACAAAGGCGAGATTATGGACAAGAAGCGGCGCCAGTGGGCCAAGCACGGGTTGTACTTGTACTATTTGCCGCCCTACAGTCCCGAACTGAATCGCATCGAAATCCTGTGGAAGCACGCTAAGCATTTCTGGCGCCGCTTCGTTGCCAAGAACGGGACAGATCTGCTCGACGAGATTGAATCGTTGATGAGAGATTTCGGCAGCAAGTTCACGATAAATTTTGCCTGACTACTTAGCAGCCCCTTTTTCAGCATCGACGGGCTGCCGTTTACCGAGCCGAACGAGAATCCGGGCCGTGCGATTTGCTCGAGAAATCCCTTTAGCAGGGCCGGCATGTCTCCTAGCCAGAGCGGAAAAAAGAATACGATGTGTTCGGCCCAGCGAATGTCATCCCGTGCGGCGTGCAGGCTGGTCGGGAGCTGGCCGTCTTCCCATTCAGCTTGGCTTGGCAGAAGTGGAAAACGCAAGTCGGCAATATGGATGCGGCGAACCTCATGGCCGCGTTCCAGCGCGCCCTCTCCGTATGCCAGTTCAATGGCATCGCACAGGTGATGATGGCCTGCATCGGGATGCCCCTCGATAAGTAAAATTCGCTTTGTCATGTTATCTCCTTCCTAGCACAATCTGCTGCCAGCACACGCGCGGCCAGATCTGCCGCATATGCTGTTTGACCTGCTCGGAGCGATTTCGATCAACGACAGCGCGACGCCAAGAGGATCTGTCGAAACGCGCCGCCATCCGCCGTCCCACATTGACCCGCGCCGCAAAGCCGACCACCAAAAAACGCTCCGGGATCCATCGCACCGCTTTGACACACATCATGCAGGTCCTCATGCAGCCGCCTATGCTCTCAAGGTTCCATGGCGTGAGAGGGGAACAGAATGATGTCGCTACAGAAGGTATATTGCGGCCGAACTGGGCCCGCAAGGAATCCGCATTCACGCGCTGTCGCCAGGCGCTATCAGACCCGAGTGACCGCGGGGCGGGATGGCTTTGATGAGCTCCTGAACCGCGTCCGCGAACGGGCGCCCGACTACGTGCTTGCCGATATCGTCGAGGTCGGCAATTTTGCCGCCTTGCTGGCTAGTGACCTTTCCCGCCGCACGACTGGCAATATAGAATACATCGATGGTGGTTACAATGTTATGGGCTTTGCTAGCTCTTCAAGCGACACAGACGCGGGAACAATGTGCTGGAAAATGCAGCGTCATTGCAGGCTAGCCGCCAACCGCAGCACCTCCAACGAGCCCGGTTCCGGTAGCCCAAACAGCGGGCTCTGCAAAAATGAGCGGACGCGCGCGCGAGTTTGCTTTGGTTTATGCCATGCTAACCCGCGCCGGCGTCATCGTGCATCCTTCGATGCGGCATGTAAAAGCGTGCCGGCGGCCAGGCTGAAACGATGAATTTCTTCCATCGTGGCCGCCCACCGACGGTGTCTTCGCCGCAATACAGTCACCATTCGCTCAACTTCCGCCAGTGGTCTGCATTGCTCATTTCCGCTTGCGTCCTGCCTGCAACGATCGCCGCAACTGTTCTGATCCTGAGCCTTTACTATCAAGGGCGTGAAAGCATCGAAGCGGCAACATTGCACGCTGCGCGTGCCCTGATGCTGGCGATTGACAATGAGCTTAGCCGAGTAGAAGGCGTGGCGTTTGCGCTGGCCACTTCGCCCAGCCTTGCCAGCGGTGATCTGACTTCATTTGCTAAACAAGCGTCAAGCCTGCCGAGATACGGCCCTGGAACCAATCTGGTTCTCTGGGATAAGAACGGCCATCAGCTGCTGAACACCGTTGCGCACGACGCCACTGCGGCGCGGGCCTTCCAATTACCCGATGCGGTACGTCAGGTGTTTGAGACAGGGCGCCCCACCATTTCGGACCTATATACCGGGCCTGTGACTGGCCGCCGCCTGATTAGCGTCGATGTGCCGGTTTCCCCCGATGGCCAAGTCAAGTATGTGCTGTCGTCACAGATTTTCGGTGAGCAGCTGCAAGAGATTTTGGCGCGCCAGAACATTCCCCAGACTTGGGTGGTTGGGGTACTCGACAGCCGCGGTATCGTCGTAGCGCGCACCCGTGATCCACGTAGATTTGTCGGTACGCCGGGAACGACACGCATACGCGCTCGCATCGCTCAAACTAATGAAGGCATAATCCCCGACCGTACACTAGAGGGCATCCCGGCGGTCGCCATCTTCAGCACTTCGCCCACGTCCCATTGGACCGTGGTTATCGGAGTACACCGTAGTGCCCTCGATGCGAGCCTGTGGAGGGCCATTGCCTGGCTCGCTTTTGGCGTGCTGCTCCTGTTCGCATCGGGGCTGGGGATGGCCAAGCTGATTGGCACCCGGATCGCCGCCTCCGTGCACGGCCTTGTAGCCCCCGCCATCGCGCTCGGGGAGGGACGCCCGGTGACGCTACCGACTTTCCGCTTGCGTGAAGCCGACGAAGTGGGACAAGCCATGCTGATAGCGTCGGAACTTCTTCTGCGGCGCACTATGGAACGTGACGCCGCCGCGCGGGCAGAATACGAGTTGCGAGAAGCGAAACAGGAAGTGGAGCGTAGCGAGGCATTTCTGCGCGGCGTATTCGAAGAGTCGCCGGACGCGGTCCTGCTCGTGGCCACGGATGGGGCGGTCGTCAGGGCAAATTCAGAGGCCGAGCACGTTTTTGGCCACCTGCATGGTCCGCTCACTGGGCTAACTATCGATAATGTGCTGCAACCGTTGAGCGTCCATGAGCGAAGTGCCCGCGAAATACTTGCGGAGGAGGTAGCGGGGCGGCAACGGAGAGAACGATTTACGCTACTCGGGCGCCGCGCGGACGGCAAGACCTTTCCTGCCGATATGATGGTCAGCGCCCTGAGCGGGAAAGGGCACAGGCTCACAATTGTTACCGTACGTGACGTTTCCGACCGTGAACGCAAAGAAGCCGCCCTGAAGGAGAGCGAACATCGCTTTCGGAGCACATTTGAACATGCCCCGATCGGCATCGCTACGGTATCGTTAGAAGGAAAATTTATCGATTGCAACAGAGCGGTCAACGAGATATTGGGCTACGACCAAGACACGCTGCGTGGCCTGGACGCGACCGAACTGATTCACGCGGAGGACCTCACGCTTGAACGCACACAATGCGTACGCCTGCTGCGCGACGATGACCGCGTTAATCAGACTGCGCTGCGTTTTCGTCATAGCGACGGTCATGCAGTGCCCGTATTGATGACACGCGCTTTACTGCGCGACGATCAGGGACAAGCATCGCACTTCATCGTCCAATTACAAGATATTAGTGAGCGCAAACGCACCGAGCAAGAACTCGTGACGCTGAACGAGCGGCTCGAATTGGCCACGCGGGCAGGTGGCATTGCGGTATGGGACTGGAACTTGGTAGAGGAAGAGCTAGTCTGGGATGACCACATGTACGCGCTCTACAAGGTCGCACTGCCTAGCCCGCGCGTCACCTCGGTCGCCACGTGGGCGGCTTGTGTCCACCCGGAAGACTTGGAAAGGGTGGAACGGGAAGGTCGGCAGGCGATCGAACAAGGGGGCGGATTCGCGACCAACTTTCGTATCGTATGGCCGGACGGGGAGATACGTCAGATCCGCGCACATGCCCTCGTTTCGCGTAGCCCGAGTGGAGTCGCGCTACACATGACGGGAGTCAACATGGATGTAACGGACGCTACCGAAAAGGAAGCCGCGATCACCACTGCATTGCTTGAGAAGGAAACATTGCTCAAAGAGTTGTACCACCGGGTCAAAAACAATCTGCAAATGATCATGAGCCTATTCAACCTACAGGCGCGCACGCTACCGCCGGGCATTGCCAGGACCGCTCTCACCGAAGGTGCAAGCAGAGTGCAGGCCATGGCGCTCGTGCATGAAAAGCTATACCAATCCGGCAAGCTGTCGTCCATCATGCTCGATACCTACGTTAAAGACCTGTGTGCCCAGCTGGGCGTAACGGCCTCTGCCAGTACGCGCGGCATCGAGTTTCGCATCGAGGTCGAGCCGATCCAGATCGGCCTGGATACGGCGGTGCCGGTCGGCCTCCTTCTCAACGAACTCATATCGAACAGTCTCAAGCATGCCTTCCCTGACGACCGCAAGGGACATATCTTAGTGCACATCGGCACACTTGACGGCGACACCGTCGAACTACGCGTATCGGATGATGGAGTCGGCTTTCCAGACGATGTTGACCGAACTTCTTCCAGGACCCTCGGTCTAAAGTTGGTGGCCGCACTAAGCAGCCAGCTAGGGGGCGGAAGCTATACACGTGAAAACCGTGACGGCGCCTGCGTCACCGTCACTTTCCGGGCTGATGGCAGCAAGTCTCCACAGTTGTCGCAAGACAGGAGGAAGGACCATGTCGGGCAACGTGAGCACTAATGAGCACCGGCCTCCCAAGGCCAAAATCCTCGTTGTCGAAGACGAAGCGGTGGTAGCGCTGGACCTCAAGGCCCAGATATGCGACATGGGCTACGACGTATGCGCAATCGTCGACAACGGCCGCGATGCAATTGATTGCGCCAATGCCGAGCGACCGGATCTGGTCTTGATGGATATCGTCATCAAAGGATCACTGGATGGCATCGAAGCCGCCGACCAGATCAGCCGATCGCTTCATATTCCCGTGGTGTTCCTGACCGCATATAGCGATGACGCCACGGTTGAGAGAGCAGCGCACGCGGCCCCTTATGGTTACTTGAACAAGCCGTTTCAGAGCCGGGAATTGCGAGCCGGCATTGAGGTGGCCCTGTATAAAGCCAAACTGGAGCAGCGCCTGCGCGATTCAGAAAAATGGTTTGCCTCAGCACTGCGCGGTGTCGCCGACGCCGTCCTGGCCACCGACGAAGCGGGGATCGTACACTTCATCAATCCAGTGGCGGAGCACCTGCTCGGCTGGAGCGCTGACGAAGTTATCGGCCGCGATGTTGCCGATGTCATGCGCCTGCAAGTGCCAGGAACCGGGGCTGAGCTTCCTTCGCCGGCATTACGCGCCTTACGTGAGGACGCCGTGGTCGGGATTGAGTTCGGGACCTTGCTGATTACCCGGAATGGAACGGCCATTCCCATCGACGATTCCGCAGCTCCCATTCGCGACGACCAGCAGCGGGTACTCGGCGCTGTCATGGTGTTTCGCGACGTGCGCGAGCGCTTGGCCGCAGAGCAGCGCCTCAAGCAGAGCGAAGCACGCTTTCGAGATACCTTCGATTTCGCGCCGGTCGGCATGGCACTGGTCAGCCTCGACAACCGTTTCCTGCGGGTCAATGGTGCATTGTGCCAGTTGCTAGACAAAAAGGCTGACGAACTCCTTGGGTCCAGTCAATCCACCTTCGATCAGGTCGAAGAAACCGAACTCGAGCGCGGCCTTCTCAACGAACTGGTGTCCGGAATGACAGCCTCCGTTCAATTTGAAAAACACTATCGGCGCGCCGACAACAGCGATGTCTGGGCCTCGGTCAGCGTCTCGCTCCTGAATGAAAATAATTTGCCCTTGTGCTTTTTGTTCCAAGTTGTTGATGTGACCGAGCGTAAGGCAGCCGAACATAGGTTGGCCCGTCTCGCTCATTTCGATCCCCTCACCGGACTCGCCAACCGGACATGGCTGGCCGAAACGCTAGTTCAATCGATCGCCGTTGCACGCCGTCACAGACACCGCCTTGCACTGGTGTTTCTAGATCTAGATCATTTCAAGCAAATCAACGACACGCTCGGGCATGATGCCGGCGACGAGGCTCTGAAGATCCTGGCGACCCGCATGCGGGCGTCGGTCCGCGCTACCGACGGCGTTTGCCGACTCGGGGGTGATGAGTTCGTCATCCTGCTTCCAGAAATTGACCAGATCGCCGACATACTGGTCGTGACTGACAAAGTTAGGAACGAGTGCAGCCAGCCCGTGGAGATCGCCGGCAAAGAGCTTCAGTTAGGCTTGAGCATGGGAGTCAGCCTGTTCCCCGACGATGCCCAGGATCCGCCTACTTTGCTGAGGTATGCGGACAGCGCGCTGTACCATGCTAAGGCCGAGGGACGCGACCACCTGCAATTTTATAGGCCAGAGTTGACCGCCACGATGGAAAATCGAATACGGCTGGTCACCGCGCTGCGGGTGGCGCTCGAGCGCAACGAATTTGAACTGTACTATCAGGGGATCTTGTCGCTAAAAAATCAAAGGCCGTGTAGTGCGGAGGCATTAATCCGGTGGAACCATCCTGAAATGGGTTTGCTTCAGCCAGATTCCTTTATTGCTATCGCGGAGGAGGTAGGCCTGAGCGTCTCCATAGGGGAATGGGTGATCGGCGAGGCCTGCCGTGAAGCTGCACGCTGGGGCACCGCAATCCCTCTTGGTGTTTCGGTCAATGTGTCGGCTGCGCAGTTTGAAGCCGGCAATTTGGCTCAGATTGTCGAGCGGGAATTGAAGGCTTCTCAACTCGATCCCAAACGTCTATGCATCGAAATTACTGAACAATTCCTGGTCTGTGACAACGACATTACCCGTACCGTCATCAGCGCGCTTAAGTTGCTTGGGGTGCGTATCGCCATAGACGACTTCGGAGTTGGCTACTCCTCCCTGAGTTCAATCGGACGGTTTAACCCGAGCGAGCTGAAAATCGACCGTTCGCTGATTTCTGGCACCGGGGTTGCGGTTGAGCAAGTTGCCATCGTCACCGCAGCCGTGGCGATGGCGCACAGCCTGCATTTAGCGGTCGTCACCGAAGGCGTGGAAACGCTAGCGCAGCAGCAGATGCTACAAGATCTCGGCTGCGACTTTGCGCAAGGTTTCTTGTACGCAGAACCGCGCCCTGCTACGGATTTTGTTGCATGGTTAGCGAAAATCGGGGCCGCCTAATTCGAAAGGCATTGCGCGCGCCAGTTGGCAGTTGCCGACATGCCGACGAAACACCAGTGCGCCAGCTCGATCCCGGCGGCGGCAAGACCAAACACGCCTACCTGTGGGTATAACGATCCAATGCGCTTGACAATAGGCCGTCGACGAACGTGTTCGACTACCAAACCAGCCGCGCTGGTGCGCACACGCGCCTTTCTTGCAGAACTGGGACGGGTACCTGGTGGTCGACGATTACGCCGGCCTTACTTTGCTCAGCGAGTTCGCTGCCGATGTCCTGCGCGATGACGTCAAGGTAATTCCTGGCCCAGCCGCCAACACGGCAGTTGCCAGTGCTCTTGGGAATCTAAATACGATTATGACCGACGGCAAGGTCTGCCGACAATCATTCGCCCTAGTTCGGGCGGCGTTGTGGCGCATTTTCGGTAGTGCTCGCGAGCAGGCGGGCGAAGCCATGAGTTTAGACCTACAGACGAGCACCCTTCTCGCACCTGCGCCGGCACAAGATGCAAATGGCACTCGTCAGGCCGCGCCCACCCCTAGCGATGCCTTACCAGCCCTTCATGGACGCGTCCGTGAGGTCGTTGACCGTGTAGTCGGACGGTACGGCGAACAGCGCGGCGGCCGGCTCCCCGCGCTTCAGGTTGGCCAGGCGGTAAATGGCGTCGCCGCTGCGTGCATCGCTGTGTTTCGAGTACAGCGCGATTTGCAGTTCGGGCGAATACCAGGCTTCGTTCGTCACCACGATCGGCTTACGGTTGCCCACCTCGCCGGCCGGGATCTCGTAGCTGAGCAGTTTGCCTTCGGCCTTGACGCCATCGATGGTCTTGACGCCGAGGTCTTTGGTGCTGGCCTTGGAAGCCCATTTCGCCTCGCTCATGGCGGCGGCGACCTGCGGACCGAAATTCGGGTTGGCGCTGATATTGGGCGGCATGCGCTTGATGACGATCTCTTCGATCTCCTTGTTGTCGACCGCCGGCGGCTTGCCGTCCTTGCGCTGAGCCTCGATGCGCGCCTTGATGGCGGTGCCGGCGGCGGCGCCGAAGGCGGCAGCTTTGGCCCCCAGCTTGTCGTGGTTGAGCTTGAAGGCGAGCCGGCTGAGCGGGCTCAGGGTGTAGACCGTGTTGTCGGCGGCGGTACGGATCGTCACGCTTTGCACCTCGCCACTGGCGGAGAGGGTTTCCTTGCGCGTGTTGCCCTGGCTGTCGCGGTAGTACATGGTGATGATCTTGGTGGCGATCTGGTTGCCGTCGCCCAGGGTCCGTTGGCTCTCCCGGATCTCCTCGGCGCTGTATGGCGCATTCTTGACCGGCTTGCCAAGCAGGGCGTCGGTCGGCCAGGCGTCCGGCTGGCCCGGGACGTCGTCGGCCCGGGCCGGGGCAAACAGGCAGATGAGCAGCGTAGCGAGTACAAGTTTCTTGGTGTTCATGACAATCCTCTGATGGTGGGGGTTAATTCAGGGTTGAAAGACGCAGTGCCAGCGGCTGGCCGTCGGCGCCGACCAGCATTTCGGCACGCACCCGACCGCCGGCCGTTTCGGGTGTGATCGGCACGCCCAGCGCGGCCAGCGCGGTGCGTGCGACTTCGGTCTCGACGATGCGCG